>NZ_JAUQTX010000076.1:0-26052 GCF_059803775.1 Azospirillum sp. UFLA03-27
CCCCCCCCCCCCCCCCCCCCCCCCTATTCAACCAGAAGACGGCAAACGCGATAGCTGTTATAGTCTCGGGGGCTCGGAGATTTGTATAAGAGACACCACCCACGGTGTTGCCGCGAGGCCGAGCGCGCTGTCCACCACCCGCCCGCCGAAGAAGGCGCCGGCGGCGATGCCCAGGTTGAAGGCGGCGATGTTCAGGGCCGAGGCCACGTCCACCGCACCCGGCGCGTGGCGCTGCGCCAGTTGCACGACGTAGAGCTGGAGCCCCGGCACGTTGGCGAAGGCCAGCGCGCCCATGCCAGCCAGCGTCACCAACGCCGGAACCGGGCTGGAGGCGGTGAAGGTGAAGACGATCAGAACGACCGCCTGAAGGGCGAACAGCCACGCCAGCGCGCGGACCGGGTTGCGGTTGGCGAGCTTGCCGCCGACCATGTTGCCGACCGCGATGGCGGCCCCGTAGAGCACCAGGACGAGGCTGACGGTGCCGCTGGAGAAGCCGGTGATCGTCTCCAGGATCGGCGCCAGATAGGTGAAGGCGACGAAGGTCCCGCCATAGCCCAGCGCCGTGATGGCGAAGGCCAGCAGCAGGCGCGGCTTGGCCAGCACGCGGATCTGGGTGCCGAGACCGGCGGCGGGTGGCTGGCTGAGCTTCGCCGGGACCAGCGCCGCGACGCCCAGCGCGCCGATCACGCCCAGAGCGGAGACCGCCAGGAAGGTGGCGCGCCAGCCGAAATGCTGGCCGATCCAGGTGCCCATCGGCACGCCGGTGACGATGGCGATGGTCAGGCCGGAGAACATCATGGCGATGGCCGAGGCCCGCTTGTCCTCGGGCACGAGGTCGGCGGCGATGGTCGCGCCGACCGAGAAGAAGACGCCGTGCGCGAAGGCGCTGAGCACGCGGGCGGCCAGCAGCGTCTCGTAATTGGGGCTGACCCCGGCCAGCAGGTTGCCGGCGATGAAGAGGCCCATCAGGCCGAGCAGCAGCGGCTTGCGCCGCAGCCGGCCGGTCAGCGCGGTCAGGACCGGGGCGCCGACGGTGACCCCCAGGGCGTAGACGCTGACCACCATGCCGGCCATCGGCAGGCTGACGTTCAGATCGGTGGCGACGGTCGGCAGCAGGCCGACGATGACGAATTCCGTCGTCCCGATGGCGTAGGCGCTGATCGCCAGCGCCAGCAGTGCGAGTGGCATGACTGAAGGCTCCATCCATGCGAGCTGTGCAGGACGCATCAGATGAGCCAAAAATCCGGGATGCGGAATGCCGTCCGTTTTCGCATGATCGTGTCATTCAATGACAAAATCGGCGAAAGGGCACACCCGATGAGCGATAGCCGCGCCTGGGACATGAGGGTCTTCCTGCGCGTCGCGGCGCTGGGCAGCTTCAGCGCCGCCGGGCGGGAGGTCGGCATGACCCCGTCCTCCACCGCCAAGCTGGTGACCCGGCTGGAGGAGCGGCTCGGCGTGCGGCTGGTCGAACGCTCCACCCGCCGGCTGCGCCTGACCGCGGAGGGCGAGCTGTACCGTGAGCGGGCCGAGAGCCTGCTGGGCGACCTCGACGCCATGGAGGCGGAGGTGGCGGGCGGCGCCCGCTCGCCCACCGGCCTGATCCGCATCAGCGTGTCGGTGCCCTTCGGGCGGCATTGCCTGCTGCCGCTGCTGCCCGACTTCACGCGGGCCTATCCCGGCATTCGTCTGGACCTGACCCTGACCGACGAGGTGGTGGACCTCTACGCGGCGCGGACCGATGTGGCCTTCCGCGCCGGGCGGCTGTCCGACTCGGCGCTGCTGGCAATGCGGCTGGGCGACGTGCGGCGGCGCATCGTGGCGTCGCCGGATTATCTGGAGCGCAAGGGCAGGCCGGAGAGAGCCGCCGATCTGGAGCGTCACGACTGCCTGGGCTTCAACTTCCGCCGCGCCGCCGCGGTCTGGCCGCTGAAGTCCGGCGGGCGGTTGGTCGACCGCGAGATCGACACGCGCATCGTCGCCAACAACGGCGAGACGGTGCGCCACATGGCCCTGCTCGGCCTCGGTCTGGCCCGGCTGGCCGAGTATCACATCCGCTCCGACCTCGCCGCCGGGCGGCTGGTCAGCGTCCTCGACGATGTGCTGGTGGATCGCGAGGAGATCCACGCCGTCTACACCGGGCGGGAACGGGTGCCGCACCGGGTCCGCGCCTTCCTCGATCACATGACGCCGCGGATGCGCGCATGTCTGCAATGACCGAGCGGCGGGGTGGGGCGTCTTGCCGAAAATAGATAGCAAAGCTATTAAATAGGCATGCAATCGAATAACCCGTCCACCCCCGCCCCGGACTTTCCGTCCAACTTCGGCATCCACCTGTTCCGCGCCGCCCATCTGTGGCGGCGGGAAGCGAACAAGGTGCTGGCGGAGAGCGGCTTTTCCTCCTCCGTCATCTCGCCGCTGATGCTTCTGAACGAACTCGGCGACGGGATGCGCCAGCGCGAGCTGGCCGAGGAGATGGGGGTGGAGGGGCCGTCGCTGGTCCGGCTGCTCGACAGCCTGGAGGCCGCGAAGCTGGTCGAGCGGCGGGAGGCCCCGGACGACCGGCGGGCCAAGACCCTGCACCTGACGGACCAGGGCCGCGACCTTCTGGCCCGCGTGAACGCCGCGCTGAACGATGTGCGCCGCCGCCTGCTCCAGGGCGCCTCCGGCGCGGAGATCGCCGGCGCGGTGCGCGTCATGGCGGCGATTGAGTCGAACGCCCGAGCCATGAAGGGCTGACGGCGGTTCTACACAGCAGCGCGTCCCGCAGCGGCGGGACACGGAACGATCGCTCCCGGCCGCGCCGGTCGAGCGCAAGGACGAACCACGGTGAAACTCTTCTCCCTCCTCATTCGGATCACGGTCACGCTGGCCGTCACGCTGGGCGCCGTCGGCGGCGGCTGGTGGCTGTGGGACTACTACATGAACCAGCCCTGGACCCGCGACGGGCGGGTGCGGGCCGACGTGGTGCAAGTGTCCTCCGACGTCGCCGGTCTGGTGACCGAGGTGCGGGTCATCGACAACCAAGCGGTCCGCAAGGGCGACGTCCTGTTCGTCGTCGACCCCAGCCGCTACCGCCTCGCCGTCGATCAGGCCGCCGCCAACCTGGAAAGCGCGCGCGCCGAGCTGTCCTTCCGCAAGGCCGAGGCCGACCGCTACGCGCAGCTCGGCAACAACGTCGTCTCCACCGCCCAGCGGCAGGAAGTCGCCTCCGCCCAGGCCAAGGCCGCCGCCGCCGCCCGCCAGATGGAGGCGGCGCTCGACCTCGCCCGCTTCAACCTGGAGCGGACGGAGGTGCGGGCGACGGTGGACGGCTTCGTGACCAACCTCCAGCTCAAGGCCGGCAACTACGTGACGGCGGGCCAGCCGGTGGTCGCGGTGATCGACCGCCATTCCTTCTACGTCGTCGGCTATTTCGAAGAGACCAAGCTGCCGCGCATCCGCGTCGGCGACCCGGTCCGCGTCACCATCATGGGCGAGCCGGAGCGGCTGACCGGGCGGGTGGACAGCGTGACCCACGCCATCGTGGACCGCGACCGCACCGAAGGCACCGGCCTGCTGCCCAACGTGAACCCGACCTTCAACTGGGTCCGTCTGGCCCAGCGCATCCCCGTGCGCGTCGCGCTGGAGCAGATCCCCGATCCCCGCGACCTCGTTGCCGGGCGCACCGTGACTGTCGAGGTGGTGCGGGAGACGGAGCAGGGGGCGCCCGCCGAGCGGGTGGCCAAGCAATGAAGGCGCCCGCCCTGAAACTGGTCTCGCTGAGCGAGGCGCTGTTCTCGGTCAAGGCCTTCGCGGCGGCCATGGCGGCGCTTTACATCGCCTTCTCCATGGGGCTGCCGCGCCCCTTCTGGGCGATGGCGACCGCCTACATCGTCTCCGGCCCATTATCGGGCGCGGTGCGGTCGAAGGCGGTCTTCCGCGTCGCCGGAACGGCGCTGGGTTGCGCCGGGGCCATCGCCCTGGTGCCGGCGCTCGCCGATTCGCCGGAGCTGCTGACCCTGGCGCTGGGGCTGTGGGTGGCGGTCTGCCTGTTCATCTCGCTGCTCGACCGCACGCCGCGCAGCTATCTGTTCATGCTGGCCGGCTACACCATCGGCCTGATCGGCTTCCCCGCGGTGACCGACCCCTCGACCATCTTCGACACCGGTCTGGCCCGCGTCGAGGAGATCCTGATCGGCATCCTCTGCGCCACGGTGGTGCACAGCGTGGTCTTTCCGCAGAGCGTCGGGCCGGCGCTGCTCGGCCGGCTGGACGCCACGCTGCGCGACGCCGAGCGCTGGACCCGCGAGGCCCTGTCCGGCAAAGCCGAATCCGGCGGCGACCGGCAGAAGCTGGCTCGCGACATCACCGAACTGCGCGTCATGGCGACCCATCTGCCCTACGACACATCGGAGGTGCGCTGGATGACGCGGGCGGTGCGGGCGATGCAGGACCGCATGGCCTATCTGCTGCCGCTGACCGCCGGTATCGAGGACCGGCTGGACGCCCTGCGCGGCCACCTGCCCGCCGAGGTTTCGGCCCTGCTGGCCGATCTCGACCGCTGGGTGGGTGGTGACCCAGTTGGGGGCGATGATGAGGAGGGCGGCGCCGACCGCCTGCGCGCGGAGATCGCCCGGCTGTCCCCGGCCATCGGCGCAGACACCGGCTGGAAGGAGGCGACGCTTCTCAATCTGTTGACCCGGCTGCGCTCGCTGGTGGACATCCACCAGGACTGCCGCGACCTGCGGGCGCACATCCGCGACGGCAAGAGCAACCTGCCGGAGCGTCTCGACCCGCTGACCCGCCGCCGCTCGCGCGACGTCTTCCATCTGGACGCCGGCATGGCGCTGTGGTCGGGCTTCGCGGCGCTGCTCGGGATCACGGTGGTCTGCGCCTTCTGGATCGGCACGGGCTGGTCGTCGGGATCGGCGGCGGCGATGATGACCGCGGTTTTCTGCTGCTTCTTCGCCTCGCTGGACGATCCGGCGCCGGGCATCCGCCTGTTCCTGGTCTTCACCCTGCTGTCGGTGCCGCTGGCGGCCTTCTACCTGCTGGTGGTGCTGCCGTCCTTCGACAGCTTCCCCATGCTGGTGCTGGGCCTCGCACCGACCTTCCTGGTATTGGGCGTCTTCGTGGCGCGGCCGGCGACCATGGGCAAGGCAATGGCCCTGCTGATGGGGGTGGTCGGCTCGCTCAGCCTGCTCGACCTCGGGACAGGGGATTTCGCCTCCTTCCTCAACAGCACCGTCGCGCAGGTGGTGGGCATCGCCACGGCACTGCTGGTCACCCAGCTCTGCCGCTCGGTCGGCGCGGCGTGGAGCGCCCGGCGCCTGCTCCGCGCGGGCTGGAGCGAGATCGCGGCGATGACCGCCGCTCGTTCCGGCATTCCGGTGGGCAGCTTCGAGAACCGGATGCTCGACCGGGTGGGGCTGCTCTCCTCCCGTCTGGCGCTGGCCGGTCCGCAGCAGGATCTGGCGGCGGCGGACGCGGTGAACGACCTGCGCGTCGGTCTGAACGTGGCGGAGCTTCAGCGCGCCCGCCGCGCGCTGGGCGGCCCGGCGGCGCCCCATGTGGCGCGGCTCCTGGGCGCGGTGGGGCAGCATTTCCGCGGCCTGTCCAGCCGCCGCCTCGGCACGCCCCCGGCGGAGGTTCTGCCGATGATGGACGCCGCCCTGTCCAACCTGTCGGCCGAGCCGCGGTCGGCGGAGCGCGACCGGGCGGTGATCGCGCTGGCCGGGCTGCGCCGCGCCCTGTTCCCGCACCTGACCTTCGCCGCCCCCGAACCCTCCAGCGAATCGCTCCGCGAGCCGGTGACCGCATGATCGGCGAAATCGACATCTATGGGCTGTTCATCCCGCCGCTGCTGATCCTGGCCATCGCGGCCTGGTTCGTCTCGGGCCTGCTGCGGCGCGGCCTGCGGGCGGTGGGGTTCTATGGCTGGGTCTGGCACCCGCCGCTGTTCGATCTGGCGCTCTATGTGCTGGTGCTGAGCGCGCTGACGGCGCTGACCGCTTGGCTGCGGTGAAGGGGGAAAGGCGGATCGGGGCGCTTATTGTTATGGACTTCCCTCCGACGCTCCGAACCGCCTATACCCATCCAAACCGTAAGGTTTAGAGACGTATCGGTTACCGCTGATATAACAGTTTGTCAAGCGATGGGACGGTTGAGACCAGTTCCCTCTCCCCAGGGGGGAGAGGGTTATGAACGTCGAGTGCTTGAGCTGGGGCTGGAACGGAGCCATCGCCTCCGCGCGACAACGGATGGACCGCGCCGCCTCCGCCTTGCCGGTGGGGCGGCCTTTGCGGTACCATTTCGGCCATGGTTGAAACGCGACGCACCGGTGACCGCTCCAACGAACCGATCCGCTCCGAGGTCGGGGGCGGGCGCGTCGCGTCGCCCGGCGCGGTCGGCGTCCGCAACCGGGCGGAGCAGGTCGGCGGCGGGCGCCAGCGCATCCCCAGCGTCCGCGAACTGGCCAGCCTTCTGGTCAACGGCATCCTGACGCTGCCGCGCAATTACCGCCGCGGCATGTATCTCGACGTTCAGGTCTGACCCACCCCAACCCCCGTGTAAACCGTGATCTCCGTTCCGAACAAACGCTCCAGCAGAAGGGGCGGCAATTCGTATTGGGGCAGGCACAGGCTGGTGCTGCGGGTGTGCAGGGTGTGCAGGCACAGCCCCTCGGCGTCCGGAAAGGCGGCGACCCGGAAGCGCTCCCGCGCCGCCTTCATGAAGGGCGCGTCCTCGCAGGCGTTGACCGGCGGGAAGCGCACCGCCTCCCACACCGACCGCCGGTAGGCGTAGGAGAAGCCGTAGCCCAGCACATTGTCGTCGGACGGCGGCGTCTCCGGCGCCTCCACATAGGACCGGGTCGTCCGCCCCCAGCGGTGATGCGAGCCGCCGCGCGCCGTGTCCCAATAGCCGAAGGTCCGGTGCACCGCGCTGTGCAGGAACCAGCCGGACAGGGTCACCGCGTCGTGCCCCGCCTCCAGCCAGCCGAGCATCCGCTCCACATAGGTGGGCGCGTAGAAGTCGTCGTCGTCGAAATGGACGATGATCGCGCCGCGCGCGTGCTCGGCCAGGATGTTGCGCTTCTCCCCGATGGCGTAGCGGCGCGGCGAATAGAAATACTTCAGCCGCGGCCCGGCGAGCGGCTGGAGATAGGCGGACGGGCGCGGGCTGTCGTCGAACACCAGCCACTCGATGTCGGGGACGGTCTGCGACAGCACGCGGGCGTGGCACAGCGGCAGGAAGGCTTCCCGTCCCCAGCTTGGCGTGATGACGCTGACGAGCGGCCGGTCGGCCATGGTCTCTCCTTCGCAACAAACCAGCGCCGCCGTTGCGGCACCGCATGGACTCCGGCGCGGCGGCGCGTGTAGACAGGCGGCATGGTGACTCTTCGGGATGCCCTGGCCGCCGCGGTCGGCCATCATCAGGCGGGCCGGCTGGACGCGGCCCGGCCGCTCTATCATAGCATCCTGCGCAGCCAGCCGGGCCATTCCGACGCGCTTCACCTGCTGGGCGTCCTGGAAAGCCAGAGCGGCCGCCTTAGCGCGGCGCTGCCGCTGCTGCGCCGCGCCGTGGCATTGCTGCCCGGCGACGCGGATTTCCTCGGCAATCTGGCGCGGACCCTGCGCGCGGCGGGGCAGTCCGACGCGGCGGAGCGCGTCTTCGCCCGCACGGCGGCGCTCGACCCGGCGGACGTCCAAGTCACCTTCACGCTGGGCTCGCTGCGGCTGGAGCGCGGGGACGCGGCGGGTGCGGCGGCGGCCTTCGCCCAGGCGCTGGCTCGGCGCCCGGACTTCGCGGAAGCGCGCATCAACCGCGCCAACGCCTTGGCCGCGCTGGGCCGGCCGGAGGACGCGGCGCGGCTGCGCCGGCAGGCGGTGGCCCTGGCGCCCGCCCATCCCGATGCGCTGCACAACGCCGCGGTGAGCGCGCTGGCCGACGCCGGGCTGGACCGCCCGCTGTCGCACGCCCGGCGCCTCGACCCGGAACGGGTGGAGCGCGCGGTCGGCGCCCTGATTTGCGCCCTGGCCGCCGATCCGCAGCACGGGGCGGCGGCGGACGCGCTGATCGGGACGGCGCTGGCGCTCGTCCAGGCCGGGCAGGCGCCGGAATGGCTGCTGGACCGCACCGCCCGCGCCGCCCTGACGGTCCTGCGCCGGAACCCGCGCGACACGCGGGCGGCGGCCGTGGTCGCCTACCGCTTCTACCGGCGGGGGCGGACGGATCTCGCCAGCCGCTTCATGCGGCGCGTTTCCCGGCGCTTCACGGCGGCGGAGGTGGCGGCGGATTTCGAGCTGCGCCTGTGGTCGATGGTGCGCGCCGGGCGCCGCGCGCTGGAGGGTCTGCCCGACGCCGACGCCCTGCTCGGCGCCTTCCCGCCGCTGGAACTGCCGGCCGAGCCGCCCGCGGGGAGCGGGCCGCTGCTGGTGGTGTCCTGCGACGACGGCTATTACCGGCGCTTTGCCACCGGCCTGCTTGATTCGGTGGAGGCGCAAGCGGAGAGCGTGGCGGTCCATGTCCATGTGGTGAATCCCTCGCCGGAGACTCTGGCCGACCTCGCCCGGCGGCGGGAACGCCTGCCGTTGGGCTACAGCCGGGAAGAGGTGGACTTCACCGGCTGGGACAACCACCGGCGGACCACCTACTACGCCTGCATCCGCTTCCTGCGCTGGCACCAGCTCATGGCGCGCTGGGGACGGCCCCTGCTGCATCTGGATGCCGACTGCGCGCTGGCCGGGGGGCTGAATGATCTGGCGGCGCTGCTGGAGGGGGCCGACGTCGGGCTGTTGCGCGACGCCCGCTGGCGCGGCCCGACGCGGGAGATCACCGTCTGCTTCGCTGGGTTCCAGCCGACCCCGCGGGGCCGTGCCTTCCTCGCCTTGACCGCGGCCTACATTGGGGCCTTTCTGCGGGAGGGGCGTGGATTCTGGATGCTGGATCAGGCCGCGCCCTTCGCGGTGCTCGACGCGCTGGAATGGTGGGGGGAAGGGCCGCGGGTGCGCTGGTTCGACGTTCTGGATTTCCCCTGGGTCCGCTTCATCGGGGAGAAGTGACTCAGCAGGGAAGCCGGGCGCAGCGTCCATCCGGGCAGTCGCGGCAGCATTGACCGCAGATGTCGTCCAGATCCACGGCGATGCCGTGCCGCTTGAGAACGCCCTGGGCATAGGCGGTGTAAAGGCGCGCCAGCGCCCGCCGGTTGGTGGCGACCGTCTTGGCGGCCAGCGTTTCCGGCGCCAGCATCGCGGCGATGGCTTGCTCCACGTCCTCGATGGCCGTGCGGACAGCCGAAAGGTTCAGCATCCAGGACCCCCTGGGCGTCACGACCCTTGATGAATCTGATATACAACATGTGACGAAAATTCGGAGGCCAAACAACCCCTAATTTAGGAGTTGGGGGCGTCCTATCCAGAAAGGCTAGGTGCGTTGCGGCAGGCCCCGCAGCGCCTTTGCCAGGGCTTCGGCGAGGCGCCGCCCGTCGCAGAGCGGTCCGGCCGCTATGCGCGGGCGCAGGGTCCGGCGCAAGTCCGCCAGCCGCGCCGGGTCGGCGGCCCAGCCGGCGGCGCGATCCACATAGTCCGCCGGGTCGCGGGCGACGCAGCCTTCGACCCCCGCCACGCTCAGAAAAGTCAGGGAATGGCGGCTGGAGAAGGTCTCGCCGGGCAGGGTGACGACCGGAACGCCCATCCACAGCGTCTCCAGCGTCGTCGTGCTGCCGGCGAAGGGGAAGGGGTCAAGCGCCACGTCGACGCGGGCGCACCAGCCCATATGCTCCCGGCTGCCGGTGGCTCCGGCCAGGATCAGCCGCTCCGGCGCGATGCCCGCCGCGGCCAGCCGCCCGCGCCACTGGGCGGCGGTTTCCGGGCAGGACAGCGCCTTGGTCTTCAGCAGCAGGCGCGACTCGGGCACGCGGGCGAGCAGGGCGGCCCATGTGGTGAGGACCTCGTCGGTCAGCTTGGTCAGGATGTTGAAGACGCCGAAGGTGACCGGCTCGCCGGACAGGCAGGGCGGCGGGCCGGGTTCCGGCGCGTCCGGCGGCGGGTCGTAGGCGATGAAGGCGCCGGGCATGCGCAGGATGCGCTCGCTGTAGAAACGCTCCGCCCCCTCCGGGACATGATGGGCGTCGGCGACCAGCGCGTCCATGGCGGCGAGCCCGGTGGTCGCCATGTAGCCGGACCACGCCACCTGGACCGGCGCCGGCTTGCGCGCGAAGACGCCCAGCCGACCGCGGGCGTTGTGCCCGGCGAGGTCGATCAGCGCGTCCAGCCGGTCGTCGCGGATCACTGTTGCAAGTTCAGCGTCGGTCCGGTCGGCGACCGGCACCCAGCGCGCCGCTGCGGCGCGGAAGCGATCGGTGAGGTCGTCCGCCTCCATCTGGTTGGCGTAGAGGGTCAGCTCGACGCCGAACTCCGGCAGCGCTTCGACCGCCCGCACCGCGAACTGGCCCGCCGGGTGGCGGCGGAAGTCGCCGGACAGGATGCCGACGCGCAGAGGCCGGGTGCCGTCCCTCCCCGCGGGGGCGCGCGGCGCCCATTCGGGCCGCAACGGTGCGCCGTGCACAGCGTCCCAGCCGCGGTGCGCCTCCAGCACGCGGGCCAGCGTCACGCCGGGCCGGAACAGCTCCAGATAGGCGAGGTTGGAGCGCACCTCGGCCAGATCGGGCCGCAGGGCCAGGGCGCGGCGGTAGCCGGCCTCAGCAGCATCCAGATCGCCCTGCGTCTGGCGTACCAGCGCGAGATTCGCGTAAGCCTCCGCCAGATCGGGGCACAGGGCGGCGGCCCGGGCGTAGGCGCGGCCGGCCTCGGCCAGACGGTTGTGCTTTTGCAGCGCGTCGCCCCGGCGCAGCGCGGCCTCCGCGAAGTCCGGGCGCGCGGATTCGGCGCGGCGGGCCGCCCGCTCGGCGTCGGCGGGGGCGTCGAGGGCCAGCAAGGCGGCCGACAGGTTGGCGAGCGCCGTGGCGTGGTCGGGGCGCAAGGCCAACGCCCGGCGCAAGGCCCGCTCCGCCTCCGCCGCCCGGCCGCGTTGCAACATCAGCGAGGCCCAATTGGCGTGCGCCTCCCCGAATCCGGGATCGTCGGTCAGGGCGGCGCGGAAGGCGTCGTCCGCCTCGGCCAGCCGGCCGAGCGCCGTCAGCGTGTTGCCGAGGTTGAAGCGCGCCCGCGCGTAGCCGGGGCGCAACGCGGCGGCCTGCCGGTAGGCGTCCACCGCCTCCTCCAGCCGACCCAGCCGGTCCATCACGTTGCCGAGGTTGTAATGGGCCTGAGCGAAGGCCGGGCGCAGGCGGATCGCCGCGCGGTGGGCGTCCGCCGCCTCCACGGCGCGGTCCAGGGCGCGCAGCGCGCTGCCCAGATTGTCGTGATAGTCAGCGACGGTCGCGTCGGTGCGGATAGCGGCGCGGATGCGCGGCTCAGCCTCCGCCGGGTGTCCGGCCTGGAGGTAGACGACTCCCAGCAGGTGCAGCGCGTCGGGATGGTCGGGCAGCGTGTCGAGGACGGCCTGATAGCCGGCGGCGGCCTGTGCCAGCCGTCCGGCCTGATGATGGGCCAGCGCCGCGGCCAGCACGTCCTTGATCGTCGCCATGCTGGCTTGTGTAGAGCATTTCACCGCATGGCTGAAGAGCGCGCGTCAGCTCACCATGCGCCAGCTTCCGTCCGACTGGCGGCAGGCAGTGCCATAGCCCTGCTGAAGCTGCCCGCCGACCACGATGCTGGTCTGGAACTCCCGGCACAGCTCGCCATAGGGGCCGGTGCCGTCGCGGGTCGGGGTGTAGGTGCCCCAGTTGCCGGTCTGCGGGTTGTTCCACTGCACGGTGGCGCCGGTCGGCGCCATGTAGGCCTGTCCCGCCGCCTGCTGCGCGTACATCAGGTCGGCGCGGTCCATCGACTGGCCGGCGGCGTTGCCCAGCGCGGCGCCGAGCAAGGTGCCGATGCCGACCGCCACCAGCTTGCCCGTGCCGCCGCCAAAGCGCGACCCGGCGAGGCCGCCGGCCACGCCGCCGAGCAACGTGCCCGCCGTCGCCTTGTTGCCGTAACCGGGGGCGTAGCCGCCGCCATAGTTGGCCCCGTACCCGCCACCACCATACCCGGCGCCATACCCATAGCCATAGGGGCTGGCGCAGCCGGCCAGCAGGCCCACGGACAACACAACCGCAACGATCCCTTTGGCCTTCATCTCGAACCCCACGGAACGGAACCTGTGCTGATGAACATGGCAGCCCCGCAAACTATTCCGTCCGCGTGACGGACCGCCGCCGTTGCCCCTATGATGAAACCAAATGGCCGCGTCCAAGCGGCTGGCAAGAACCTGACGGGAGGAAAAGCATGCTGCCGGAAGCGGACAGCTACGAGGGACTGCGCGACCGATTCGTCTGGTCGGTGCCGGAGCGTTACAACATCGGCGTGGACGTCTGCGACAAGTGGGCGGAGCGCGATCCGGACCGCACCGCCCTGATCCACAAGCGCCGCGATGGCGGGGTGGAGACCTACAGCTTCGCCGACATCCGCCGCCTGTCGAACCGCCTGGCCAACGCGCTGGCCGCCCATGGGGTGGCGCGCGGCGACCGAGTGGGCATCCTGCTGCCCCAGGCACCGGAGACCGCGGTCAGCCACGTCGCCGTCTACAAGATGGGCGGGGTCGCCGTTCCCCTCTTCTCGCTGTTCGGGGTGGAGGCGCTGGAATACCGGCTCGGCAATTGCGGGGCGCGGGCGGTGGTGACCGACGCCGTGGGTGCGGCCAAGATCGCCCAGATCCGCGATCGCCTGCCCGAACTGAAACTCGTCCTGCGCATCGACGAGGCCGGGGAGGGCGAGTTGGACTGGCACGCGCTGGTCAATGCGGCGCCGGAGGACTTCACGCCGGTGGACACCGCGGCGGACGACCCGGCGGTGATCATCTACACCTCCGGCACCACCGGCCAGCCCAAGGGCGCGCTGCACGCGCATCGGGTGCTGCTCGGCCATCTGCCGGGGGTGGAGATTTCCCACGACCTGTTCCCGCAGCCGGGCGACCGCATCTGGACCCCGGCGGACTGGGCGTGGATCGGCGGGTTGCTTGATGTTCTGATGCCCGCTTGGCACCATGGCGTGACTGTCGTCTCACACCGCTTCGAGAAGTTCGACGCGGAGGAGGCCTTCCGTCTGATCGCCGACTTCCAGGTGCGCAACGCCTTCCTGCCGCCGACCGCGCTGAAGATGATGCGCGCGGTCAAGGACCCGCAGACGCGCTGGAATTACAGCATGCGCTCCGTCGCCAGCGGCGGCGAGACGCTGGGGGCCGAGCTTCTCGACTGGGGCCGCCAGACCTTCGGGCTGACCATCAACGAGTTCTACGGCCAGACCGAGTGCAACATGATCGTGTCCTCCTGCGCCAAGGTCATGCCGCCCAAGCCCGGCGTCATGGGCCGCCCGGCGCCCGGCCACGACGTGGCGGTGATCGACGGGCAGGGCAACCGCCGTCCTCCCGGTGAGATCGGCCTGATCGCGGTGCGCCGCCCGGACCCGGTGATGTTCCTGCAATACTGGAACAACCCGGAGGCCACCGCCGCGAAGTTCATCGGCGACTGGCTGGTCACCGGCGACCAGGGCGAGCTGGACGCCGACGGATACATCCGCTTCGTCGGGCGGGACGACGACGTGATCACGTCGGCGGGCTACCGCATCGGCCCCGGCGAGATCGAGGATTGCCTGATCGGCCACCCCGCCGTCCGCATGGCCGCCGTGGTCGGCGTGCCCGACCCCCTGCGCACCGAGATCGTGAAGGCCTTCATCGTCCTCCAGGACGGCGTCCGCCCCAGCGACGAACTGGCGGCGGAGATCCAGGCCCATGTGAAGACCCGCCTCGCCGCCCACGAGTACCCGCGCGCCGTGGAGTTCGTGGACAGCCTGCCGATGACGACCACGGGCAAGATCATCCGGCGCGAGCTGCGGGGGCGGGGGTAGTCCGATAACGCTTCCTCATTGCAGTGCTTGGACGCCCTACGGGCGCCCCCTCACCCTAACCCTCTCCCCAGAGGGGCGAGGGGAGAAACAAACAACAAGAAAAGACAACGACCCGAACGATGGTGACGACATCCCTGCTCCTGCTCGCCGCGGCCTTCCTGGCCGGGGCGATGAACGCGGTCGCCGGCGGCGGCAGCTTTCTCACTCTTCCCGCGCTGATCTACGCCGGGGTGCCGCCGGTGGCGGCGAACGCCACCGGTACGGTGGCGCTGCTGCCCGGCTACGCCAGCGGCGTCTACGGCTACCGCCACGACCTGGAGCCGGTGGGCGGAGTCGGGCTGGTCAGGCTGTCGGTGGTCAGCCTGACCGGCGGGCTGATCGGGGCGGCGCTGCTGCTGGTGACCCCGGATTCGGTGTTCCGCAGCATCGTGCCCTGGCTGCTGCTGGTCGCCACCGCGCTGTTCGCCTTCGGCGGCATGCTGGCGGCCCGGCTGCGGGCGGTGGGGCTGCACGGGACGGGGGCGATGCTCGCCACGCTGTTCGCGGTGTCGGTCTATGGCGGCTATTTCAACGGCGGCCTCGGCATCCTGCTGCTGGCGCAGCTGAGCCTGTTCGGGATGACCAACCTGAACGCCATGAACGCGCTGAAGAACCTGTTCTCCGCCGTGCTGACCGCCATCGCCGTCGCCGCCTACGCGGTCGGCGGGGCGGTGGAGTGGTCCTACGCCGCGCTGATGACCGTGGCGGCGGTGGCCGGCGGCTATGTCGGGGCACGGGTTGGGCGCAAGATCCCGTCGCGCATCCTGCGCGCGGGCATCATCGCCGTGGGCTTGGCGATGAGCGTCCTGTTCTTTCTGAAGTAGGTTGGGCTGAAGCAAAACCCGTTCGGTTCCGGCGGCGCCTGCGCTAAGGTGGCGGCCCTCTCCATGATGGCCGCCACGACGCAAGACCCCGCATGCTGACCGTATCCGACCTCGACCTCTTCTACGGCGACGCCCAGGCGCTCGACGGCGTGTCCATTGCGGTGGCGGAGGGCACGACGACCGCCATCGTCGGCGCCAACGGGGCGGGCAAGACCTCGCTGATCCGCACCATCTCCGGCATCCTGAAGCCTGCGCGCGGCACCATCCGCTTCCGCGGCAAGGACATCGCCGGCCTGCCCAGCCACGTCGTCTGCGACCTCGGCATCGGGCAGGTGGCGGAGGGGCGGCAGATCTTCCCGACGCTCAGCATCCGCGAGAATCTCGAAATGGGCGCCGTCATCCCGCGCGCCCGCGCCGGGGCGAAGGACACGTTCGAGCGTGTGCTGACCCTCTTCCCCCGCCTGAACGAGCGGTTGGAGCAGGCCGCCGGCACGCTGTCGGGCGGTGAGCAGCAGATGCTGGCCATCGGGCGCTGCCTGATGGGCAAGCCCGACCTGATCATGTTCGACGAGCCGTCGCTCGGCCTCTCCCCGACCATGGTGCAGGAGCTGTTCCGCACCATCCGCGCGCTCGCCGCCGAGGGCATGACGATCATCCTGGTGGAGCAGAACGTTGCTGCCTCGCTGAAGTTGGCACAACGCGCCTATGTGCTGGAGAACGGGCGCGTCGTTCTGGCCGGCACGGGCGAGGAGCTGCTGGCCGATCCGGCGGTGAAACAAGCCTATCTCGGCCTGTGACGCCTCGGCGGCCGCGATGGCGGGATCCCTCTTGACTTAGAGCGCGCTCGAACCCGTAGCGTCCCGTGCATCGTGATGAGAAGCAGATGCGCATGAAGATCGGAGACCTTGCGAGACGCTCGGGACTGACGGCCCACACCATCCGCTACTATGAGCGGATCGGGCTGCTGCCCTACGCCGACCGGAACCAATCCCGCCACCGCGATTACGACGCCTCAATCCTGACCTGGATCGAGTTTCTCGGCCGGCTGAAGACGACCGGTATGCCGATTCGCGACATGCTCCGCTACGCGGCGCTGCGCGAGGAGGGGGCCGGCACCGAAGCGGAGCGGCGGGCCTTGCTGGAGCAGCACCGCGAGCGTGTGCGTGCCCAGGTCGATGACCTGAACGCCTGTCTTCTCGTCCTCGATACCAAGATCGACGGTTACGTCGAAACGGAACAGAGGAAGACTGACGATGACGCCACACCTGAACAACATCGCATCCGGGGTCGAAGAAAGCCGGCTTGAGCGTGGGCAACGGGCGCTCGCCGAAATCGACGGCGCGGCCGGCCACAAGGTGGTGGCGGCGCTTGCCGACATCGCGCCGGACTTCGCGGCCTATGTGTTCGAATTTCCCTTCGGCGACATCTATTCGCGGCCCGGACTCGATCTGCGCTCCCGCGAGATCGCCACCATCGCGGCGCTCGCCGCCATGGGCAACGCGGCACCCCAGCTCAAGGTGCACATCGAGGCCGGATTGAACGTCGGGCTGACCCGCGACGAGATCGTCGAGGTCCTCATCCAGATGGCGGTCTATGCGGGGTTCCCGGCCGCTCTCAACGGGCTGTTCGCGGCCAAGGAGGTGTTCGCGATGAAGGACGGGCAACGGCCGCAGGGAGCGTCATGAGACCTACCGCGCCAGCAGGTCGTGATGCTCGCGGTGGCGGTGCATCCAGTTGGCGGCGTAGCCGCAGATCGGGACGATGGTCAGCCCCTCGGCGCGGGCGATGGCCATCACCCCCTCCAGCAGCCGCCCGGCCGCTCCGGTGCCACGCAGGGACGGCGGCGCCTCCACGTAGGGGATGTGCAGGATGGTGCCGCGGCGGCGGTAGGTCGCGAAGACCGTCTGGCCGTTCACGTCCAGTTCGAACCGGCTCATGGCCGGGTTGTCGGTCACGGTGTCGCTCATGCCCATTCCAACAGCCGAAGCCTTTGGTTGTTCACCGCAAATGTCAGGAACCGGGGGCACGCGGCGCGCTCCAGCCGCGCAGCACGCTGACCACCCGCAGCAGGAAGGCCGCCGCCGCCCCGGCGATGGCGACCGGCGCCTTCGGCAGGTCCAGCATGGCCCCGGCGATGACGATCGCCGCACCCAGCAGGGCCGCCACCGCGTAGATCTCCTCGCGCAGCACCCGCGGCACCTCGGCCACCAGCACGTCGCGCACCAGCCCGCCGCCGCAGGCGGTCAGCACGCCGAGCAGAACCGCGGGAAGCGGGCCCAGCCCATAGGCCAGCGCCTTGCCGCAGCCGGCCACCGCGAAAATGCCCAGGCCGGCCGCGTCCAGCACCATCACCGGCTTGACCAGACGGTTGATGAAGGGGTGGAAGAAGAAGGCGAACAGGCCGGAGGCCAGCGCCGTGATCAGGTACCGCTCGTCCTGCATGGTGGCCGGCGGGATCGCCCCGATCAGCAGGTCGCGCAGCACGCCGCCGGCCAGCGCCGTCACCAGCGCCAGCACCATCACACCGAAGATGTCCAGACGGTGCCGCACGGCCAGCGTCCCTCCCGTCAGCCCGAAGATGAAGATCCCGGTCAGGTCCATGGCAAGGAGGAGGGGCGAAACATCGGGTATGATGGCGGGCATGATGGCGGTCGGCGAAGCTGGTTGAAGGGAGCCGGCATGATAGCCGTTTGTTGCGTCTCATGGAACAGATAAGCCGCAACTCCGGCAATTGTTGTTTTGCGGAAACGGGAGCACATTCCTCTCCAGACGAGGGGCCACAGGGCCTCGCACAAGACGAGGAGGAGCAGTGATGATCACGATCCGCAACCGCGACGAACGGGGCGCCGTCAACATGGGCTGGCTGAACAGCAAGCACAGCTTCTCGTTCGGCCACTACTACGACCCGGCCCATATGGGCTTCCGCGCGCTGCGCGTCATCAACGACGACCGCGTGATCCCCGGCGCCGGCTTCCCCACCCACGGGCACGCCGACATGGAGATCGTGTCCTATGTTCTCGACGGCGCGCTGGAGCACAAGGACACGCTGGGCACCAGCTCGGTCATCCGCCCCGGCGACGTGCAGCGGATGAGCGCCGGGTCGGGCATCCGGCACAGCGAGTACAACGCGTCCAAGAAGGACCCGGTGCACTTCCTGCAGATCTGGATCCTGCCCAACGAGGAGGGCATGGTCCCCGGCTATGAGCAGAAGGCCTTCGAGCGGGAGGAGAAGCAGGGCCGCCTGCGCCTCGTCGGCTCCCAGGACGGGCGCGACGGCAGCGTGATCATCCACCAGGACGTGGACCTCTACGCCACGCTTCTGGACGAGGGCGACAGCGTGACACACGAGTTGCGTCCGGGCCGCCACGCCTGGGTGCAGGTCGCCCGTGGTCAGGTCCGGCTGAACGGCACGGTCCTGAAGGAAGGCGACGGCGCCGCGATCAGCAAGGAGGAATCGCTGACGCTGGACGGCGTGGTCAACGCCGAGGTGCTGCTGTTCGATCTGGCCTGACGTGTGATCCCCTCTCCCGGGGCGGGAGAGGGGATGTCGGATGCACTACATCCCCTCCGGGACAGCCAAGCGGATGCCCATGCGGCGGGCCTCCAGCATGAAGGCGCGGGTCATCTGCACGAGGTCCGTCCGCCAGTAGAGCTGCTCCAGCGGGTTGTCGAGGAAGTCCTCGGGCAGCATGGCGTAGCAGTAGGTCTCCACCACGCGGCGGTCAGGCTGCCAGGGGTCGGCGCCGTCGCGCCAGCCGATGGTCCAGCCGGCGTGGCCGGCGCCGATGGCCCAGCGCTCGAAATGCGGGGAGATGGTGGCGCTGGCCACTGGATCGGCGACCGGCACCTGATAGATCGCCACGAAGCGGCGGACGTTCAGTTGCAGCCGCATCACCAGCGATTCGTCGAAGGCGTCGACGCGGTACAGGCAGTCGGACGCTCCCTCGACATGGCTGAAGCGCACCGCGGCCCGCCTTGCGGCCTCCAGCGTCAGGCCGGACGGCTGGTCGGCCAGCGGCGGGGACTCGTAATCCACGGCGCGCAGCGCCTCCACCATGTCGCCGGTCAGGAAAAGGCGGATGCGCTGCTGCGCCTCGTCGATGGTCAGGCGGGTCATCGCGGGGTCGGTGTCCTCTGTTGCCGGTGCCAGGACAACAGGGCGGAGGCCCGCTTGGTTCAGGGCTCCACATAGCCCAGAACGCGCAGGCGCAGCGTGTGCGCCCGTGGGTCGCGGTCGAAGAACAGGCCGCCCTTCTGCTCGGACCCGGCGGGCACATAGTCGAACTCGGCCACGGACGTTTCCAAAGCCTCGTCGCCCGCCATCAGTTGGCCCTCCACCTGGACCTTCGCTCCGGTCTTGCCGCCGTCGTTGGTGACCTGGATGTGGGCGAGCCAGCGCGGGCCGGCGGGAACCACCGCCTCCACGACGGCGGTGATCGCCGGTGGGCCGTTGCCGCGGGTGATGCCCTCATATCCCAGCACCCCCACAGAGCCCAGGAACAGCAAGAGCCCCAGCCCCGACGAGATCCAGGCCAGCCGCGACACCGACGCGCTGCCGTCCTCGTCCCTCGAAGTGATGTTGTTTTCCCGGATGTCGGCCATCGGCGTCCCTACCGTCACACGATCAGGCGGGCGGTGGCGGCACCCAGCGCGCTGGGGAAGCCCAGCACCACCGTGGCGGTCACCAGCTCCATCATCGACAGGCCGGCGATCCGCTCGAAGGTCCACAGCAGATAGAGGCTGATCAGCAGGGCGATGCCGTAGCCGGCGACCGAGAAGCGCAGGAAGACGGACAGGAACCCGTCGTCCCCGGCGCTCTCCTGCCCGGCGAAGCCGACCGTGTAGACGAAGATGTGCAGCAGCCCCAGCGACAGCACCGCCAGCGCCACGGCGTGCCAGGGCGACATTTTGTAGGAGATCAGGATCATCTCCTCGGTCGGGGCGACGTTGAAGCCGACGAACAGCGCCCCCGCCCCCATCAGGAACAGTTCCCCCGGATAGCTGGAGCGGATGCGCCGCTCCTTGTCGCTGTCGTCCTGCTGGCCGAGCTGCTTGCGCGCCAGCATGGCGCCGATGCTGGCCGGCACGGACTGGAGCGCGATCTTGCCGATGATCTCCGGCAACGGCTGGTCCAGACGCACGATGGCGAAGACGGTCAGCAGCACCGCCGACATCAGGAAGCCGACGGCGAAGGCCGACAGCGCGTCGATCAGGTCGTCCTGCCAGCAGAATGTCTCCTCGAACCCGGCGAAGTAGGACAGGCCGAACAGCACCGGCAGGGTCACCAGGATGAACAGGGCCAGCCGGAAGCGGTCCATGTAGAAGCCCAGCTCCCACATCTCCATGGTCATCAGCAGGGGCAGGGCGAAGATGATCGCCCCGGCCGCCGCCCGGGCAAGCGCGCGGGCGAACTGCGCTTCGTCGTGGAGAAAGCTGCGCTGGCGGGTGATGTCCATGGCCCATGAATGCGCGAGCGGAGCGGTTGGTTCCGGCGGTACCACGGCAGTGATCGGGGCAGTGATCGGGGCAGTGATGGGGACCGTGATCGGGACGGTGAATTTCCTCTTGACCTTCCAATCGCTGGAAGGCGGAAGCTGACGGCAACACCACCCTCTGGGAAGGAGTTCGTCATGGTTGCGTTCAAGGTTCCCGGCATGACCTGCGGCGGCTGCGCCGCCTCCGTCCGCCGCGCGCTCGGCGCGGTCGCCGGGGTCGAGGATGTGCAGATCGACCTGGACTCGAAGGACGTCCGCGTCAGCGGGGCGCCCAGCGCCGACGCCCTGCGGACGGCTCTGGACAAGGCCGGCTTTGAAGCCGAAGGGCTTCCGGCCTCGTAACGGATTTCGGCGCCCTTGACCTTCCAATCATTGGAAGCCTTATCTGGGGTGCCGGTTGAAGACGAAGAAAGGACGGATCATGTCCGCCACCACCGACCTTGACATCGGCATTTCCGGCATGACCTGCGCCTCCTGCGTGGGGCGGGTGGAAAAGGCGCTGTCGCGCCTGCCGGGTGTCACTAACGTGTCGGTCAACCTCGCCACCGAGCGGGCGCGGGTCGCCTTCGCGGGCGATCCCGATCCGCGGGCGGTGGCGGAGGCCATCGAGAACGTCGGTTTCGAGCCGCAGAGGCAGGCGTTCGATCTGACCGTCGGCGGGATGACCTGCGCCTCCTGCGTCGCGCGTGTCGAGAAGGCGCTGCTGCGCGTGCCGGGGGTGGAGTCCGCCGCCGTGAACCTCGCGACGGAGCGGGCGCACGTCACCGCCTATACCGGGACGGTGGACGCCGTTCGGCTGGCCGAAGCGGTGGAGATGACCGGCTTCACCGCCGCCCCTGTCACCGACACCGATTCTACGGAGGCGACGGAGGATCCGGCGCAGGACCGCAACCGGCGGGACCTCCACCATGTGCTGATCGCGGCCGCTCTGTCGGCGCCGCTGGTTCTCGGCATGGCGGGGGATTTGCTCGGCCTGAACCTGATGCTGCCGCCCTGGGCGCAATTTCTACTGGCGACCCCGGTGCAGTTCTGGCTGGGCTGGCGTTTCTACCGGGCCGGCTTCATGGCGGCGCGCGCCGGGACCGGCAACATGGATCTTCTGGTCGCGCTCGGCACCTCCGCGGCCTGGGGGCTTAGCGTCTACGTGATGCTGACGGCGCATCCGGGCCACACGCCGCACCTCTATTTCGAGGCGTCGGCGGTGCTCATCACCTTCGTGCTGCTCGGCAAATGGCTGGAGGCCCGCGCCAAGGGCCGGACGGCGGCGGCGATCCGCGCGCTGATGCAGCTTCGCCCCGACACCGCCCGCGTCCGCCGCGACGGCGTTGAGGTGGAACTGCCCATCGCCCAGGTGCGCGTCGGCGACCGTGTGGCGGTCCGCCCCGGCGAGCGCATCCCGGTGGACGGGCGCGTGGCGGAGGGGGCGGGCAGCGTCGACGAATCCATGCTGACCGGCGAAAGCCTGCCGGTGGAGAAGGCGCCGGGCTCCCGCGTCACCGGCGGCTCCATCAACGTGGATGGGCTGCTGCTCGTCGAGACGGTGGCGGTGGGCGCCGAGACGATGCTCGCCAAGATCGTCCGCATGGTCGAGGGCGCGCAGGCGTCCAAGGCGCCGATCCAGCGGCTGGTCGACAAGGTGGCAGCGGTCTTCGTGCCGGTGGTGCTGGGCATCGCCGCGGTGACGCTGGTCGGCTGGTGGATCGGTACGGGGAACGTGGAAACGGCGATCATCACGGCGGTGTCGGTCCTGGTCATCGCCTGCCCCTGCGCGTTGGGCCTCGCCACGCCGACCGCCATCATGGTCGGCACCGGAGCGGCGGCCCGCCACGGCATCCTCATCAAGGACGCGGAGGCGCTGGAGCGCGCCCACGCCATCACCGCCGTGGCTTTCGACAAGACCGGCACGCTGACCGAAGGCAAGCCCCGCGTCACCGATCTGGTGCCCATGGATGGCGTCGAGGAGGGGGAGCTGTTGCGGCTGGCCGCGGCGCTCCAGACCGGTAGCGAGCATCCGCTGGCCCGCGCTGTCCGCGATCGCGCGGCGGAGCGCGGCGTGGCCGGCGTTGCGCCGGAGGGCTTCAAGGCGCTGGCCGGGCGCGGCGTGTCGGCCAGCGTGGAGGGCCGCGCCCTTCTGCTGGGCAGCAAGCGGCTGGTCGCGGAAAGCGGCCTGTCCGACGCGGGCCTGGAGGCGCGGGCGGCGGCGCTGGAAGCCGCCGGGCGCACCGTGTCCTGGCTGGCCGAAACAGCGCCGGAGCGGCGCGTTCTGGGCCTCGTCGCGTTCGGCGACACGGTGAAGGAGAGCGCCCGCGTCGCCGTCCGCTCCCTGAAGGCGCAGGGGGTGGAGACGGTGATGGTCACCGGCGACGGCACCGGGGCCGCCCGCGCGGTGGCCGCCGACCTTGGCATCGACCGTTTCTTCGCCGAGGTTCTACCGGACGGCAAGGCCGACGTGGTGGCGACGTTGAAGGCGGAGGGCAAGGTCGTCGGCATGGTCGGCGACGGCATCAACGACGCGCCTGCCCTGGCTGCCGCCGATGTCGGCATCGCCATGGCGACCGGCACCGACGTGGCGATGCACACCGCCGGGGTCACGCTGATGCGCGGCGATCCGGCGTTGGTGGCCGGCGCCATCGACGTGTCGCGCCGCACCTATTCCAAGATCCGCCAGGGGCTGTTCTGGGCCTTCATCTACAATCTGGTGGGCATCCCGCTGGCGGCCTCGGGCCTGCTCAGCCCGGTGCTGGCCGGGGCGGCGATGGCGCTGAGTTCGGTCAGCGTCGTCCTGAACGCCCTGTCGCTGCGGGGGTGGAAGCCATGAGCGTCGGCGGCATGACCATCGGGGATGCGGCGAAGGCGTCCGGCGTCAACGCCAAGCTGATCCGCTACTACGAATCCATCGGCCTGATCCCGGAGGCCGGGCGGACGGCGGCGGGCTACCGCGTCTATTCGTCCAGCGACGTGAACATCCTGCGCTTCGTCAAGCGGGCGCGGACGCTGGGCTTCAGCATCGAGCGCATCCAGATCCTGGTCGGGCTGTGGCAGGACCGCAGCCGCTCCAGCGCCGAGGTGAAGCGCGTGGCGCTCGATCATGTGGCGGAGCTGGAGGCCAAGATCGCCGAGCTGCGCGCGATGAGCGACACGCTCAAGCATCTGGCCCACGCCTGCCACGGCGACGAGCGGCCGGATTGCCCGATCCTGCGCGATCTGGAAGAGGGTGGGGAATGCTGCCATGGGGTGGAGCGCGATCATTGAGGGCTTGGCGTGCCTCCGCTGGCGCGGCGCAGCCCAAGGATTATATTGCAGGGCCATGCGCACCCTCCTCCTCGCCCTTTGCGGCATCCTCGCCGCCGTGCCCGGCTGGGCTGCCGGCCTGCACCATGACCTGACCGTCACGCTGGACCCCGCCGCGCGGCGGCTTGAGGTGGAGGACCGGCTGCGCCTGCCCGCCGGGACGCACCGGCTGGGGCTGGCGCCCGGGCTCGCGGTCGGCGAGGCCCGGCTCGACGGCAAGCCGGTGGCGGTGCGCGGCAACGCCCTGCCGGTCACCGTTCCGGAGGGCGGCGGCGAGCTTCGCCTGCGCTACGCCGGGACCCTGCCGCCCCTGACGCCGGAGTCGCGGGGCGGAGGTGGTGGGGCGGAGGGCGCCTATCTGCCCGCCGGGACCGGCTGGATTCCGACTCCTGAAAGCGGCGCGGCGGAGCCGCCTTCCTGGCGCCTGTCGGTGCGCGTGCCGGCGCCCTTCGTCGCGGTGGCGACCGGCCGTTTGGTCGAGGAGACGCACGATGGTGCCGTCTACACCGCGATCTTCGCCGAGGAGCGCAGCGTCGAGGAGCCGTCGCTCTTCGCCGGGGCGTGGCAGGTGACGGAACGGATGCACAATGGTCTTCGTCTCCGCACCTACTTCCATCCGGAGCAGGCCCCGCTGGCCGACGAGTATCTGGATCTCAGCGCCCAGACCATCGACGCGCAGGCGGCGCGGATCGGCGCCTACCCCTTCGCCGGTTTCGCCATCCTGTCGGCGCCGCTGCCCGTGGGGCTGGGCTTCCCCGGCCTGACCTACATCGGGCGGCAGGTGATGCCGCTGCCCTTCATCCGCGCCCAGTCGCTGCCCCACGAGATCCTGCACAACTGGTGGGGCAACGGGGTGCGTGTCGGCGGGGACGGCAAATGGCCCGGCAACTGGTCGGAAGGGCTGACCACCTTCATGGCCGACTACGCGGCGGCGGAGGCGCGCGGGGAGGACGCAGCGCGAGCGATGCGGCTGGACTGGCTGCGCGACTACGCCGCCCTTCCGGCGGAGCGTGACTCCGCCCTGACCGATTTCCGCGCCAAGGTCCACGACGCCGCCCAGATCGTCGGCTACGGCAAGGCGGCGATGCTGTTCCACATGCTGCGCGCCGAGATCGGGGCGGAGGCCTTCGACGCGGGAATCCGCCGCTTCTGGGAGGAGAAGCGCTTTCAGGACGCGGGGTGGGACGATTTGCGCCGGGCCCTCGCGTCGTCGTCGGGGCGGGACCTCGGTTCCTTCTTCGAACAATGGCTGACCCGCGTGGGGGCGCCGGCGCTGGAACTGGTGGAAGCGAGTGCCGACGGCGACGGGGTGGCGCTGACCCTGCGCCAGGGCGAGCCGGCCTATGGCCTGACCGTGCCGGTGGAGGTGCGAACCGCGGCGGGGACGGAGCGCCACGAGGTCCGCTTCGACGGGCGCGCGGCCACCGTGACGATCCCGACCGCCGCCGCTCCGCGGGCGCTCGCGGTCGATCCCGGCTTCGGCCTGTTCCGCCGTCTGGCGCCGGGGGAGGCACCGCCGACCCTGCGCGACGTGACGCTGGACCACGCGGCCACCACCGTCATCGCCGCCGCTGACGGCCCGGCCGCCGAGGCCGCCCGTGCGCTGGCCGAGCGTCTGGCCGATGGCAAACCGCGCATCGCCGCCGCTGAGCGTTCCGATCCCGCCGCCCCGCTCGCTGTGATCGGGACGGCGGGGGAGGTCGACCGGCTACTGGCCCGGCTCGGCCTGCCGCCGCTGCCGGACAGCCTCAAGGGGCGCGGCACGGCGCGGGTGTGGACCGCAAGAACCCCGCAGGGTCGCCCGCTGCTGGCGGTGGCCACGGACGACGCGGCGGCGCTCCAGGCGCTGTTGCGCCCGTTGCCTCATTACGGCCGGCAGAGCTGGCTGGTCTTCGAGGGCGCACGCGCCGTGGACCGCGGCGTCTGGCCCGCCGGCAACAGCCCCCTGCGTGTGTCTTTCGAGTAGTTCCGCCCGCCCATCCTCTGCCCATGGAGCATACCCCGCCTTTGCCTGTTGTAGGGGAAACGGCGCGCAATGCGCGCGTTCTGCGGGAGAATGCACATGTCTCGGATGACGAAGACTTTTCTCGGAACCCTGGCCGGCCTCGGCGTGGCGGTGGCATTGGCCCTGCCCGCGGCGGCGGCCTCCGGCGACATTCACACGGTGACCGGTGAGAAGGTGAACCTGCGCGCGGCCCCGTCCGACAACGCCTCGGTCCGCTCCACGGTCACCCGCGGCGACGAGGTGATCGAGCTGAAGCAAGAGGGCAACTGGATCGGCGTGCGCTCGATGCGCACCGGTGAGGAGGGCTGGGTCTTCGGCGACCTCGTGAAGCGGCAGACGCCGAGCACGCTGGGCGGCGCGTCCTCCGCGGCGTCGGACGCCGGGTTCGGGCGCATATCCTCGGGCTTCGACGGGCTGCTGGCCGGCATCAACAACCAGCTCGGCTACCGCTTCGCGGAGCGGGTGGAGCAGTC
>NZ_JAUQTX010000077.1:0-26038 GCF_059803775.1 Azospirillum sp. UFLA03-27
TTGACCGTCTCCCCCTTGACCAGCGCGTCCTGCAGGCTCTCCAGAACCGCGTCCAGCGCCTTGCCGGCGTCGGCCTTCGTGCCGCCCAGCTTGCCGGCGATCGCGTCGATGAGATCGGCCTTCGTCATTCCCAAATTCCCCTTGTTCGTGGCGGAACCCCAGCATGTTCCGGAGCTCCAGGCGCCTCTGACCTACCCTGCCGGGCGACGGCGCGCAAGATGCTCCCGCCCGGAATCGACCGGGCGCGACGCTGTGACCCGCAAAAAGTCGGCGATTCCCGCCAATCCGGCGGATTCGTCTATGCCGAACAGGCGAGCCATCCCCCAACAGAGGTCAATTGACCAGGGCGGCCTTGACCAGCACGGCGGCACTTTCCGTGGTGTCACGCTTGTCCAGCTTCTTGGCGACCTCCTCGATCTCGGCCACCGGCATGACCCGGCGGGCCTGCTTGGCCGCGGTGACGAGGCGGCGCTGCGCGAGACGGACCTGATCGCCCAGTTCGGTCAGCGTCTGGTAAGCCTTGCGGCGGGCCTGGGTGTCGATGCTGCCGCTCGTCTCGGTCGCGCGTTCGGTCGCAGCAGCCAGATCCTTGCACGACTGGAGGTACGTGGAGATGGCGTCCGTCAAAAGACGGCGGGCCTCGGTCCGCGGATCGGAGGGGCTGCTGCTCGACGTGGAAAGAGACACTTCACACTGCTCCTTGCTGCTGCGTATGACACACGACTGTAACAGGCCGTGAAAAATGGGCGGAGTGGCGGCCATTGTCCAGCGGCCATGCGCATCCTTTGACCGACTGGACAGGGGAACGCCCGTTCAGGGCACCTGCTTCTTCTCCAGCTTGCGGGCCAGGGTGCGCCGGTGCATGCCCAGGCGGCGGGCGGTTTCGGAGATGTTGAAGCCGGTTTCCGCCAGGGTTTCGTGGATGCGCTCCCACTCCAGCGTCTTGAGCGAGGTCGCCCGCGCGCCCAGGGCGATGGAGGGATCGCCCTCCGTGCGCTCGAAGGCCGCCTCGATGTCGTCGGTGTTGGAGGGCTTGGCGAGATAATGGCAGGCTCCCAGCTTGATCGCCTCGACCGCCGTGGCGATGCTGGCGAAGCCGGTCAGGACGACGATCCGCGTCTCGGGGTCGGTGGCATGCAGTTCCCGCACGCATTCCAGGCCGGAGCCGTTGCCCAGCTTCAGGTCCACCACCGCGTAGGCGAAGGGCAGCGTCTCCAGCAGAGCCCGCAGCCCGTCCAGGCTGTCGCACCAGTAGACCTGATAGCCCCGGCGCTCGAAGGAGCGGCGCAGGACCTTGGCGAAGGCGGCATCGTCCTCCACCAGCACGAGGGAACGGTCAGTCTCCATGGCTCTCTCCCGCGGACAGGGCGGCGAGCGGCAGGGTCATGGTGACGGAAGCGCCGCCACCGGGGCGGTTGCGCGCGGCGACCGAGCCGCCCAGCTTGCGCACCACGTTGACCACCAGGAAGAGGCCCAGCCCGCCGCCGGGCCGCCCCTTGCTCGACCGGTAGGGTTTGCCAAATTCCGCCAGCATCCGCTCCTCGAAGCCGGGGCCGGCGTCGTTGACGGTCAGGACGAGGCTGTCCCCCTGCCGCCCGGCGGCGATGCCGACCCAGCCAGGAGACACCTCCAGCGCGTTGTCCAGCACGTTGAAGATCACCTGCTTCAGCGCGAGGTCGGAGATGATCCCCTCCCGCGAGCGGACGCTGTTGTCGTAATCGACGCAGGCCGGCGACCGGCTGTCCTTCCACTCCGCCACCAGATCGTCCAGGAAGGCGGTCACGGTGGTGCGCAGCGTCCCCTCCCCCCGCGCCTCGCCGGAGGACAGGAGGATGCCCGACACGATGGCCTTGCAGCGGTTGATCTGGTTCTGCATCTCGGCGATGTCCTCGGCCATGTCGGGATCGCCCTTGACCACCGGCATCCGCCGCCAGTCGTTCACGATCACCGACAGCGTGGCGAGCGGCGTCCCCAGCTCATGCGCGGCGCCGGAGGCGAGCAGGCCGAGGCGCACGATGTGGTCCTCCTCCATGGAGCGCTGGCGCAGGTCCGCCAGATGGGCGTCGCGGGCGCGCAGGTTGCGGGTGATCTGGGTGATGAAGGGAACGATCAGGCTGGCCGTCAGCACGAAGCACAGGAACATGCCCTGGATGTGCAGCCCCAGCAGAAGCCCCTCCAGCCCCGGCGGCAGGGCCAGCGGACGGTAGGCGCCGATCAGCAGCGTGAAGCAGGCCGTGGCGACCAGCACCAGCGCCCAGGCCGACCAAGCCTCCAGCAGCACCGCCCCCAATGTGATCTGCAGAAGGTAGAGCGAGATGAAGGGGTTGGACGCGCCGCCGCTGAGGTAGAGCTGCACCGTGAGCGCAGACACGTCGATCAGCAGCTCCAGGAAAAGCTGGGTGTTCGACACCGAGGTCTGGCGGCGCAGATGCAGGACGCTGGCGATGTTCAGCGCGACCAGGAACAGGATCACCGCGCCCATTTGGTCGAGCGGCAGGGTGATGCCCATCTGGTAGTGCACGATCAGAATCGTCACCACCTGCCCGGCGACGGCAAGCCAGCGCAACTGCACCAGCAGGAACAGGTTCTTCTTGTCGGTGGTGTCGCGCACGGAAAACGTCTGGCCCTTCGCCGGCTTCCTTCGGTCCCCTGTTATATGGGCACGATACCCCGGCTTGGCAGCCTTGCCGCGTACTCCGGGCTATTTTGATAGCACAAAAAAAGCCGGACAGAAGAGTCCACAAGGGGCCTCATTCCATCCGGCGAAAGACCATGAAGAAAAAGAGATTACTTCTTCAACCCCGGCGGCGCCGTTCACTGCGCGCAACATAGAGCGATGCGGCGATCAGCATGAGGGCCAGGGCGAACCACGTCAGCGCATACACGAGGTGGTTGTTTCTGAACTTCAACACGGTCAGCCCGCCGACCGGAGAACCGCCCGGCGGGCTGGCCTCGGCGTCGATGAAATAGGGGGCCGCCTCCGTCACGCCGCGGGCCGCCGCGATGGCCGCCACGTCGCGCGAGTACCAGCGGTCCTGCGCGGGATCGTTGGTGCGCAGGAAACCGCCCCCCGGCTCGGTTACCCGCAGCAGGCCGGTGACCGTGGTGTCCGTATCGATCAGCCCGTCGGGGCGGCTGTCGGTGCTGCGCCGCTCGGGCGGTACGAAGCCCCGGTTGATCAGAACGGTGAAGCCCCGGTCGGTGCGCAAGGGGGTCAGTACCCAGAAGCCGCCGCCCCGCTCGGTCACCGCCTGGACCAGAGTTTCCTTGTCGTTGAGGAAACGCCCGGTGACGCTGACCCGCCGGTATTCCTGGCTGGCCGCCGTGACGGCGGGCCAATCCTCCAGGCCGGGGGCGAGAACGGGGGCGGCCTGCACCCGCTCCTCCACCCGCTGGATCAGGTCCAGCTTCCAGAACAGCCGCTCGACCTGCCAGACGCCGAGCGACGTGAAGACGGCGACTCCCGCCAGCGCCAGGACGCCGAGAAGGATCAGCCCCCGGCGCGGACGGTGGGTCGCCGTGCCGGTCACGGCAATTGGCTCGGGTCGTGGATCGGCATCATGTTGGTGTTCAGGTGGTACATCACCCACAGCGAACCGGCCAGCATGATGACCACGACGATGATCGTGAAGATCAGCGACAGCATGGTCCACCCGCCTTCCGCACGTCCGTTCATGTGCAGGAAGAAGATCATGTGGACGACGACCTGGACGGCGGCGAGCGCCATGATCGCCATCGCGGTCATGTTCTTGTCCAGGATCGTCCCGTCCATGACCAGCCAGAAGGGAATGACCGTCAGGATCACCGACAGGACGAAGCCGATCACGTAGCTGCCGAGCGTCCCGTGGGCGTGCCCGTCGTCCCCGTGGCCGTGGTCGTGATGCCCGGCCCCATGATGCCCGGAATGATGTTCGGCGTGAGAACTCATCGCAGCATTCCCATCAGATAGACGAAGGTGAAGACGCCGATCCAGATGACGTCCAGGAAGTGCCAGAACAGGCTGAGGCACATCAGGCGCCGGCGGTTGGCCGGGATCAGGCCACGCTTGTTGACCTGGACCATCAGCGTCACCAGCCAGACGAGGCCGAAAGTGACGTGCAGGCCGTGGGTGCCGACCAGCGTGAAGAAGGACGACAGGAAGGCGCTGCGCTGCGGGGTCGCCCCGATGTGGATCAGGTGGGCGAACTCGTAGAGCTCGATGGCCAGGAAGGCGGCGCCGAACAGGCCGGTCACCGCCAGCCACAGCTGGGTCTGCGACACCCGCCCCTTCTCCATCGCCAGCATGGCGAAGCCATAGGTGATGGAGGAGAACAGCAGCATGGCGGTGTTCAGCGCCACCAGCGGCAGGTCGAACAGGTCCTTGGGCGCAGGCCCGGCGGCGTAGTTGGCGCCGAGAACGCCGTAGGTCGCGAACAGCACCGCGAAGATGAGGCAGTCGCTCATCAGGTAGATCCAGAAGCCCAGCATGGTGCTGGAGCCTTCGGGGTGCGCGTGCTCGTCCACAACGTGGAACACCGGAGCCTGGCTGCGGGGCCGCTCGGCTGTCAGGGTCGTGCTCATGCTTTACACCTGCCCGGAGAGGAGACGGGTCCGCTCGTTCTCGGTCCGCACCACCACGTCCGCGGGGATGTGGAAGTCACGGTGATAGTTGAAGGTGTGGTGGATGGCCGCCGCCAGCAGGGCGACGAAGCTCACCGCCGCCAGCCACCAGATGTACCAGACCAGGGCGAAGCCGAGGACCACGCTGATCCCGGCCAGGATCACGCCGGTGCCGCTGTTGCTGGGCATGTGGATCGCCTTGTAGCCGCCGAGCGGACGCTTGTAGCCGCGCTTCTTCATGTCCCACCACGCGTCGTTGTCGTGGATCATCGGGGTGAAGGCGAAGTTGTAGTCCGGCGGCGGCGAGGAGGTCGCCCATTCCAGCGTGCGGCCGTCCCACGGGTCGCCCGTGCGGTCGACCAGCTCACGGCGCTTCCAGACGCTGACGGCGATCTGGAGGAGGAAGGCACCGATGCCCGCGGCGATCAGAACGGCGCCGACGGCGGCGATCTGGAACCAGATCTGGAGCGACGGGTCCTCGAACACGCGCAGGCGGCGGGTGACGCCCATCAGGCCGAGCACGTAGAGCGGCATGAAGGCGACCCAGAAGCCGATCACCCAGCACCAGAAGGACACCTTGCCCCAGAAGGGATCGAGGCGGAAGCCGAAGGCCTTGGGCCACCAGTAGTAGATGCCGGCGAACAGGCCGAACAGCACGCCGCCGATGATGACGTTGTGGAAGTGGGCGATCAGGAACAGGCTGTTGTGCAGGACGAAGTCCGCCGGCGGAACAGCCAGCAGCACGCCCGTCATGCCGCCGACCACAAAGGTCAGCATGAAGGCGACGGTCCACATCATCGGCAGCTCGAAGCGGATGCGGCCGCGGTACATGGTGAACAGCCAGTTGAAGATCTTCGCACCCGTCGGGATCGAGATGATCATCGTCGTGATGCCGAAGAACGAGTTCACGCTGGCGCCCGACCCCATGGTGAAGAAGTGGTGCAGCCACACCAGGTAGGACAGGATCGTGATGACCACCGTCGCGTAGACCATGGAGGTGTAGCCGAACAGCTTCTTGCCCGAGAAGGTCGAGGTGACTTCGGAGAAGATGCCGAAGACCGGCAGGATCAGGATGTAGACTTCCGGGTGGCCCCAGATCCAGATCAGGTTCACGTACATCATCGGGCTGCCGCCGAGATCGTTCGTGAAGAAGTTCGTGCCGACGTAGCGGTCCAGCGACAGCAGGACCAGCGTGGCGGTCAGGATCGGGAAGGAGGCGACGATCAGCACGTTGGTGCAGAGCGACGTCCAGGTGAAGACCGGCATCTTCATCATGGTCATGCCGGGGGCCCGCATCTTGACGATCGTGCAGATCAGGTTGATGCCGGACAATGTTGTTCCGACACCGGCAATCTGCAACGCCCAGATGTAGTAGTCGACACCCGTCTCAGGGCTGTAGGCGATGTTGGACAGCGGCGGATAGGCCAGCCAGCCGGTGCGCGCGAACTCGCCGACGAACAGCGAGGCCATGATCAGCACCGCACCGCCCACCGTCATCCAGAAGCTGAAATTGTTCAGGAACGGGAAGGACACGTCGCGGGCGCCGATCTGCAGCGGCACCACGTAGTTCATCAGGCCCGTGACGAAGGGCATCGCCACGAAGAAGATCATGATGACGCCGTGGGCGGTGAAGATCTGGTCGTAATGGTGGGCGTTGAGGTAGCCCTCGCTGCCGCCAAAGGCCATGGCCTGCTGGAGGCGCATCATGATGGCGTCGGCAAAGCCGCGCAGCAACATGACCAGGCCCAGCACCATGTACATGATGCCGATGCGCTTGTGGTCGACGGTGGTAAACCACTCTTTCCAGAGATAGCCCCACAACCGGAAATAGCTCAGCGCCGCGACGAGCGCGATGCCGCCCAGCACGACCGCGACGAAGGTCGCGACCACGATGGGCTCGTGATAGGGGAAGGACTCCAGGGTCAGACGCCCGAAGAGCGGATGGGTGGCGACGGTCGATGTGTCGATCATGGCGGTTGGCCGCTCAGGGATTGGCCGTCAGCCGCGGCCCGAACGCAGGGGCGGGCGCGGAGATCGGCGTGATGGAGGAGCGCGGCAGACCCGCGCCGGAAATGGGGCCGGAAATCGGGGACTCGTCGGCGGGAGCGTTCAGCACGCCCAGCGACGACTCGACGGCGCGGCCGGTCAGTTCCTCGGTCGAGCAGATGCCCGCCACATAGACCGGCGCCGGGCCGAGAACCGCGGTGCCGCGGCGGGACAGCTTGTCGTGCATCAGCGGCATCACGTTGTCGATGCCGGCCAGGCCGAGGCCGCCCTTGGCGTCGATGGCCATCATGTCGTGCATGCACATCTTGCCCGGCTCGACGCACATCCCGACGATGGCCTTGAACAGGCCCGAGTCGACGGCGCCGTAGCGGCGCACCGGCTCGTTCTCGCTGGGGCGCTCAAGCTGGAGGTAGCCGTCGCGGTCGAGCTTGCCGCCGCCCGCCTTGATGTCCGCCACCCACTTGTCGAAGCCGTCGGCGGCCAGACCGTGGAAGGTGAAGCGCATGTGCGAGAAGCCGGCGCCGCTGTAGTTGGCGGAGAAGCCCTTGTAGCTGCCCGGCTCGTTGATGACGGCGTGCAGCTTCGTCTCCATGCCGGCCATGGCGTAGATCTGCCCGGCCAGCGCCGGGATGTAGAAGGAGTTCATCACCGTCGAGGAGGTGATGTTGAAGCGGATCGGGCGGTCCACCGGGGCGGCCACCTCGTTCACCGTGGCGATGCCGTACTCCGGGTAGATGAACAGCCACTTCCAGTCGAGCGCCACGACGTTGACGTCGAGCATCTTGGTGTCGGCCGGGACCGGGCGCCCGGCGGCGATGCGGTCGAGCGGGCGGTAGGGGTCGAGCAGGTGGGTCGCCATCCAGGTGAGGGCGCCCAGGCAGATGATGATGAGCAGCGGGGCCGCCCAGATCACCAGCTCCAACTGCGTCGAATGGTCCCAGTCCGGGTCGTAGTCGGCCGTGCTATTCGACTGGCGGTAGCGCCACGCGAACAGCACCGTCAGCACCATCACCGGAATGATGATGAGAAGCATCAGGAGGGTGGAAATGGTGATGAGGTTGGCCTGTTGGCTCGCCACGTCGCCGGACGGGCTCATCACCACAAGGTTGCAGCCACTCAAAACCGCCATCAGCGGCAGGAGGGCCAAGGCGCGGAAACGGGTCAAGGCAGGACCTGTCAGCAGGGGTTCGCTTTGGATTTGGGCGAAGAGCTAACCCCCACGGGCCGGGTCGGACATTGGACAATTTGTCCAATGCGCCGCGATTCCGCGCAGCCATTGACGCACATCAAGGCAATGCGTCCATGGGCGTGGCAGAATGCCGTTGCGGTGCCTATTTAATTCCCTCTGACGCAATTGCCAGACGGTGGGGGGACCATGGGATCATCGACCACGGCGACCGAACGGGATGCAAGACTGGTCAATGCCCGCGACCACCGGGTGAATCCCGGGGAAATCGCGATTGGCGTCATCATCGGACGGACGTCCGAATTCTTCGATTTTTTCGTTTACGCCATCGCTTCGGTGATCGTCTTCCCGAAGCTGGTCTTTCCCTATCTTGACCCGCTCACCGGAACGTTGTGGTCCTTCGCGATTTTCGCGCTGGCCTTCGTCGCCCGCCCGGTGGGCAGCATGCTGTTCATGGCGATCGACCGTGCCCACGGGCGCGGCGCCAAGCTGACCCTTTCCCTGTTCCTGCTGGGCACCTCGACGGTCGCCATCGCCTTCCTGCCGAGTTACGAGCAGATCGGCGCGGCGGCGATCTGGCTGCTGGCGGCGGCCCGCATCGGCCAGGGTCTGGCGCTGGGCGGCGCCTGGGACGGCCTCGCCTCGCTGCTGGCGCTGAACGCGCCGGAGAGCCGCCGCGGCTGGTACGCAATGATTCCGCAGCTCGGCGCCCCGATCGGGTTGATCGTGGCGAGCGCCCTCTTCGCCTACTTCGCCGGCAACCTGTCGGCGGAGGATTTCTTCAGCTGGGGCTGGCGCTACCCGTTCTTCGTGGCCTTCGCCATCAACGTGGTGGCGCTGTTCGCGCGGCTGCGCATCGTGGTGACGCCGGAATACACCCACCTGTTCGAAAGCCGCGAGCTTCAGCCGGTCCCGGTGACCGAGATGCTGCGCAACGAGGGGATGCGCGTCGTTCTGGGCGCCTTCGCCCCGCTGGCCAGCTTCGCGCTGTTCCACATGGTCACCGTCTTCCCGCTGTCCTGGATATTCCTCTACACGCAGGACACGCCGGCGGACTTCCTGCTGATCGAGGTGGTCGGGGCCTTCTTCGGCCTGGGGGCCATCATCGCCTCCGGCTGGATCGCCGACCGCATCGGCCGCCGCACCCTGGTGGGAAGCTGCGCCGCCGCCATCGCCGTGTTCAGCGGCGTGGCGCCCCTGCTGCTGAACGGCGGACCGCTGGGCGAGCTGGTCTTCATGATCGTCGGCTTCGTGATCCTGGGCCTGTCCTTCGGCCAGTCATCGGGCGTGGTCGCGTCGGGCTTCACCCAGCGCTACCGCTACACTGGCGCGGCCATCACCTCGGACCTCGCCTGGCTGTTCGGGGCGGGCTTCGCGCCGCTGGTGGCGCTGGTGCTGTCCGCCAACTACGGCCTGTTCTCGGCCGGCGCCTACCTGCTGTCGGGCGCGGTCTGCACGTTGCTGGCCCTGTGGCTCAACAAGACGCTGGCCAAGTGACCTGAGTGAACGCCGGGAACCGGACCGGCCTCATCCTTGCGGGATGCGGCGGTCCGGTTCCCTCTTTTCATGCAGAGGGCGCAGGACGACGACAGCCGGCGCTTCGCAGCGCTCGTGATGCGGCAGGAAATCGCCGGTCAATCGTCAATGTCGTTCAGGATGTCGGCAATGGGGCGGTCGTCCAGGCGGCCGTTTTTACAGTCGTCGACGCCCACCAGGATGGCGCGCCGAAACTTCCCCAGCTTTTCACGCTCGACCGCCTTTTCGCGATGAAGCCGGCGAAGCGCCTCGGGCGGGCCACTGTTCATGGTTGGCATGGACCACGCCCTTCTTCCGAAGGACATCTCGGGACGATTGGCAATCTTTGTCAAGACGCCCGGAACTCTCCGAAATTGCCCACTCGAACGCGCTTGGCTACCCGGCGGCGGTACGCCGTAATCCCGCACGCCGGCTACCCCCGACTTTAATCGTCGTTAAGAGATCGGCGTGCATCCTGCCCTTACACACAGATCGGCAGGTCATCATGTCCCAGTACAATCCCGCTGTCGGCACCACCGAGACCGCTTCCTTCCCGCTCCCCCTCACCGCTCCGGTCCCGGCCAAGAAGCTGCGCGGCCTGCCGCTGATCGCCCTGTGGGGCGGGCTGATCGCCGCTCCCTGGGTCGTCCTCTACCAAGCCGCCAAGCTGGTGTTCTGAAACCGGCGGTCTCAGGCCGACAGTTCGGCCATGATCTCCGGCACCTGGGCCAGCAGCTCGCGGGCCAGGAAGCCCAGCGGGCCGCGGCGGGCCAGACGGTTGCCGGCCTCGCCATGCAGATGGACTCCCCAGATCGCCGCCTGGGCCGGGTCGGCGCCCCGTGCGGCCAAGCCAGCGATGACGCCCGCCAGCGTATCGCCCGACCCCGAGGTCGCAAGCCCGACATTGCCGCCATCATAGGCCCACATGTGCCCGTCCGGCGTGGCGATGTGGGTGCAGGCGCCCTTCAGCACGACGATCACCTTGTGAAGGTCCGCGACGCGGCGGGCGGCGGCGGGCGGGTCGGCCTCCACTTCCTCCCGGCTGACTCCGGACAGGCCGGCCATCTCGCCGGCGTGCGGCGTGATGATCGTCCGCCCGCCGCGGCGGCACAGCGCTTCGTTGGCGTTGTCCAGCCCCATCAGCGCCTCCGCGTCGATGACCAGAACGGGGCCGCCCTCCCCGTCCAGCCCGGCGATCAGCGCGCCGGTCAGGTCGGCGACCGCAAGCTTGTCCATCATGCCGGGACCGATCAGCACCGCGGTGCAGCGGGCCGCCCGCTCGCACAGCGTGCCCACGCAGTCAGGGGCGATGCCGCCCTCCGCCGTCTCATGCAGGCCGAGCACCAGCGCCTCCGGCACGGCGAGCCCGAGATGCGGGGCCACGCTGCGGCAGGTCGCCATCTGGAGCTTGCCCGCCCCGGCGCGCAGCGCCGCCGTTCCGGCCAGCAGCACGGCGCCCGGCACCTCCACGCTGCCGCCAATGACCAGCACCCGGCCCCGCCCGTCCTTGTCGGCGCCGTCGCCGGGGTGGGGAAGCGGCATGGACCGCAGCAGGTCGCGGGTGACCGGAATCGGGTCGTCCATCGGAAAATCGCTCATCGGAAAGCGCTCATCGGACGGCCGCGTTGGCGTCGGGTTCGGCGGTCAGCGGCGCCCCGGCCACCTCCAGCGGGGCAACGAAGTTGTAACGGCGAAGCTGCATCCGCCCGCTGTGCCCCTGGGCGGGATCGAAGGCATATTCGGTGACCCCGCAATTCGCAACGTCGCCCTCGCGGTCGATGGCGAGGATCTGCTCCTCCGTCATGCCCTCCAACAGGTAGCGCAGGCACAGCACGACGACCTGATGGCTGACCACCAGCACGCGCTGCCCGCCATGGTGCAGGCTGATGGTGTCGAGCGCGCTGCGCAGCCGCAGGATCACATCGCACCAGCTCTCCCCGGCCGGCGGGCGGAAGTAGAACTTGCCGAGGAAGCGGCGGAACTCCGCCTGCTCCGGGTGCTCCTGCGCGATGCCCAGCCCGGTCAGCCGATCGAGGATGCCGAACTCCTTCTCGCGCAGCCGCTCGTCCACCACGAACTCAGTGGGTTCGACCGGCAAGCCGCCCCCGGCGTGGATGATCTCCGCCGTGCGCCGGGCGCGCAGATAAGGGGAGGTCAGAACCACGTCGGGCCGTTCGCCCGGCGGCAGCGCCGCGAACCAGCGCGCCAGCGCTTCGGACTGCTGCTCCCCCTGGCGGCTGAGCGGAACGTCCACGTCGCGCTCCGTAATGTCGATCCGGCCCAGCCCGGCGGCGTAGGCGGCGTCGCGCGCGACGTTCCCGGCGCTTTCCCCGTGACGGACGATCCACAGCCTCTGCGGCCAGCGCTGCTGCATGGTGAACGACCCCTTCCCGCCTCAACCAAGGCTTTCAACGGGAAAAAGGCCGTTCCGTCACGCAGCCGCGCGTCTTTCCGCGATCAGGCCGCGATCAGGCCGTCCGGCGTTCGAAGATGCGTTCGGCGGTGGACTTGCCAGGGCGCCAGGGCACGATGCTGATGGGGGCCGTCGGGTCGAGGCTGCCGTTCGCCCGCAGGCAGTCGATGGCGGCCAGCGGCTCGTCCCCGTAGGGCAGGCCGGGCTGTTCGAGCAGATACCGGCGGTGGTTGTCGGTCACCGCCCAGCCCGGTGGACGGCCCAGCGGGCTGGTGGCGACCACGCCGATGGGTTCGGAAACCAGCCACGCCTCGTCCGTAAGGCTCCAGCCGACGAGGCGGCGTTCGCCGGGACCTGTCCCGGCACCGCCCATACCGACACCGATGTCGAGCCAGGCCCACTGGCGCAGGCGGGTGGTGCGGTCACCATCGACGCATACGAACATGATCCCATCCTCTCCCGTCAAGAACCGGTCAGGTGGGTATTGTTCTTCTTTTGTTCTGACTGCGCAAGCGGATTCCGCACCCGGTCAGTCCGGATTCCTGCGGGGAATATCCTTGTGGAAGATATGGGTGCCACGGCCGGCCTGCTTGGCCCGGTACATCGCGCCATCCGCGGCCACAAGCAGACTGCGGGCGTCCGATCCGTCGGCCGGGGACAGGGCGATGCCGACGCTGGCGCCGATCACGGCGGTCTTGCCCTGCACCGGGATGGGCAGCGCCACCGCCTCCACGATCTTGGCGGCCACGCCCCCGGCGTCCGCGGCGGAGGCCACATCCTCCAGCACGATGGTGAACTCGTCGCCGCCGACGCGGGCCACCGTGTCGCTGCGGCGCAGACAGCCGGCGATTCGCGCCGCGGCGATGCGCAGCACCTCGTCCCCGCAGTCGTGGCCCATACGATCGTTGACCGCCTTGAAGCCGTCCAGATCGATGAACAGCAGGGCCAACGATCGTCCGGACCGCCGCGACCGGGCCAGCGCCACGTCCAGACGGTCGAAGAGGAGGCGGCGGTTGGGCAGGCCGGTCAGGGCGTCGTGGTTGGCGAGGTGGTCCTTCTCCGCCTCGCTCCGCCGCAGATCCTCCTCGGCGGCCTTGCGCAGCGTGATGTCCCGCCCGATGCCGACCAGCCCGAGAAGCTCGTTGCCGGCGTCGCGAATCGGCGCCTTCAGGATTTCAACCCAGATCCGCCCGCCATCGGGCAGCGGGATGCTCTCCTCGTTGCGCCGCGGCTGGTCCTCGGCATAGACCGAGGCGTCGCCCGCACGGATTCCGTCGGCCATGTCCGGGGGCCATATTTCGTGGCTGTCCAGCCCGATCAACTGCTCCAGGGGACGCCCGGTCCAGGAGGCGAAGGCGCGGTTGGCCTTGCGCAGCACGCCGTCCCGGTCCTTGAAGAAGACGGCGTCCGGGATGGTGTCGATGATCCCCTGCAACAGGGCGTGCTGCCGCAGAAGCTGCTTCTCCGTCTGGCGCCGCTCGGTGATGTCGCGGGCGATGCCGACGACGCCCAGCATCTTGCCGCTGCGGTCGAGGCAGACGGCCTTGGCGGTCTCCATCAGCACGCGGCGCCCATCCGGGTGGACGAACCATTCCTCGCTGCGGGAGAAGCCTTTCTGCATGGCGATCTGGTCGGTCCGCCGCCGCCGTACCGCGGTCTCCGCGTCGAACAACCGATGGTCGGTCAGCCCCAGCGGCGGCCGCCCCGCATAGTCGAGCATCGCCCGGTTGACCTTGAGATAGGTGCCGTTCACGTCCTTGAAGAAGACGATGTCCGGCATCGAGTCGATCAGGCTTTGCAGCATGGCGCGCTCGCGGTCGAGCGCCTCGGTGTCGGTGCCGCCATGGTCCGGATCGGCCAAGGGAGCGGCGAGCTGCGCCTCGTGCAGGATGCCCAGGCGCCCGTCCGGCAGCGCCATGCCGCTGCGCCGCACCCAGGCGGTCACCGGACGCCCCTTGGGATAGAAGGTCCAGCGCCCCGCCACCGATTCCCCTTCGGTCCGCGGCGCCCCCTCCGGCTGGCTGCCAAACTCGCGGGCCTGAAAATCGGTAAGCGACGCGGCGTTCCACAGCTCCAGGGCGGCGCGGTTGCCCCAGACCATCCGCCCTCGGTCACCGTCATGCAGCCAGACCGGCGCCCACAGCCCGTCGAGCCGGTGAAGTTCGGCAACGGTCATCGAAGCCGTCACCGGGCGGCCCGCCGACGCGCACGCCTCCCCGCCGGGAACGCCGACCCCGGTCTGGTTCTGATCCGCCTGATGACCCATGGTGGTCGCCGCCGCCTCGGCACGAAGAAAGCACCGGACGGCTTTCTAGCATAATTCGAGGCAATCTTCTCCTGCTACCGCGAGAGGCCGCGCTCTTTCACCACCCTCGCCATTTTCCATACTCCTGCACGAAGTCGCGGACGATTGCTTCCCGCCCGGCGAGCGCCGGTGATAATTGTTTGTGCAGGCCGCCGCGCAGGATCACCTCGACGCGCATCTGCCACTGTTCGTCAGCCGCCTTCAGATCGGGAAAGGCGAAGGTCAGCGGGTGGTAGGCCCGCGCGCGGATGTCGTAGCTGAACTCCTCCTCCCCGTCGCGCAGGACGGCCAGCCCGGCGTTGAAGGGACCGACCTCGATGACGGCCCGGCGGCCGAGCCGTTCCAGCTCCGCCGCGATGTCGCGGAAGGCCGGCTCGACCGTGTCGGCGATGAAGCGGGCGACCTCGCGCCGCGCCCCGGCGGCGCCGGGCGGGACCGCCGCCGCGATGGCCGCCTTGCGCCCGATCACGGCGGCCAGCTGCTGGCGCCAGTCGCCGTCGCCGTCGCCGACCGGCTGCACCGGTGCGCCGCCCTCCGACGTGGTGGGCACCCGCGCCACCCGCCGGTCCGACCCCGCCCGGCGCTCCGCCCGCAGGCTGGTCACCAGCCCGACGCACATCAGCACCATGACCACCGCGAAGGGCAGCGCCGTCGTCACCGCCGCCGTCTGGAGCGCCTGCAGCCCGCCGACCAGAAGCAGCACCGCCGCCACCACGCCGCACAGCACCGCCCAGAAGATGCGCGTCGCGATGGGCGGGTCCTGGTTGCCGCCGGACCCGATGATGTCGATCACCAGGGCGCCGGAATCGGCGGAGGTGACGAAGAAGGTGACGACGATCAGCGTCGCCAGGGCCGAGGTGATCACGCTGAGCGGCAGGCGGTCCAGCATGACGAACAGGGCCGTCGGCACGTTCTCCTGCACCGCCGCCGCCATGCCGCCGCCTTCGAACATCTCCATATGGATCGCCGTCTCGCCGAACACGGTGAACCAGACGAAAGTCAGCGCCACCGGGGCGAACAGCACGCCGCCGATGAATTCACGGATGGTGCGGCCGCGCGACACCCGCGCGATGAACATCCCGACGAAGGGTGCCCAGGAAATCCACCAGCCCCAGTAGAACATCGTCCAGCTCGCCTGCCACTCCGCCCCGGTGTAGGGCAGCGTGCGGAAGCTGGTGTAGGGCAAGGTCCACAGGTAACGCCCGATGCTCTCCACCAGCGTGGACAGCAGGAACACCGATGGGCCGAGCAGGAAGACGAACAGCAGGAGCAGCAACCCCGCCAGCATGTTCAGCTCGCTGAGCCGGCGGATGCCCCGCCCGACGCCGCTGACCGCCGAGGCGGTGGCGACCGCGGTGATGACGGCGATCAGCACCATCTGCTGCACCGTCCCGACGCTGACCAGCCCGAGGTAATCGAGCCCGGCGTTGATCTGCATGACCCCCAGCCCGAGCGAAGTGGCGATGCCGAACAGCGTGCCGACGATCGCCACGATGTCCACCAGATGGCCGGGCCAGCCGCTCAGCCGGTCGCCCAGCAGCGGATAGAGCGCCGACCGGATGGTCAGGGGCAGGTCGTGCCGGTAGGCGAAGTAACCCAGCGACAGGCCGACCGTGATGTAGATGCCCCAGGCGTGCAGCCCCCAATGCAGGAAGGCCAGATTCATCGCTTCCCGCGCCGCATCGGGCGTTCCCGCCTCGCCGACCCGCGGGTTGGCGAAATGCAGCACCGGCTCCGCCACGCCGTAGAACAGCAGGCCGATGCCCATGCCGGCGCTGAACAGCATGGCGAACCAGGTCAGATAGCTGAATTCCGGCTCGTCATCGTCCTTGCCGAGCTTGATCGACCCGTAAGGGCTGAAGAACAACCAAAAAGCGAACAAAAGGAATCCCGCAACGGACAGAATGTAGAACCAGCCGAAGTTGCCGACGATGGCCGACTGAAGGGCGGAAATGCGCGCTCCGAAGGATTCAGTGAAGACGCTAGCGAGAAGGACGAACAGGAGAATCAGCCCCCCTGCGGTGAAGGAGACCGTTTTGTTGATCCCGTGCATGATTTTTCTCCGGGTCCGGGCAGCGCACCCGAATCCGAGGCGCGGCGTCTTGGCCAACACAACGGATCAACCCGGCCGGAGTTTCCAAAAAAGCGCTGCGCTCATGCTTCCGGCGACCGGCTATTCCGGGCGGGCGCCGCCTTTGCGTTCCGACCGCAGGCGCCGCCGCAGGACCAGCGCGTACCAGGCCAGCAAGACCGTGGTGAAGAGCGACAAGGTAAAGGACACGCCGTCCGGCCGCAGGTCGTAGCCCGTGGCGCCGCCGAACAGCGTCACCGAGCTGTCCCAGAGATAGGCGAGCAGCAGGATCAGCGTGTTGGTCCCCGACAGGCCGGTGGCGAGATAAAGCACAAGATGCATCCGTTGCCTCCCGATGAGCCCGGCCCGGCCATGCGCTTTTTCGTTGCGCGGTGTTGTTCTTGTCCGAAGTCCCGTCATCCTAGGCGCCCGGAGCGATCCTGTCAGCCATGGCCCACACCGAAAGTCACCCGACTTGGACCCAGCGGCTCCTGCGCTACGGCACGGGGGTGCTGATCCTGGCCCTGCTGGCCGGGGCGCTGGTCATCCTGAACCGCTGGCTGGAACAGTACAGCGTCGCCGACATCCGGCAGGCGCTGAACCGCATCACGGGTGTTCAGCTTCTTGCCGCCTCGGCGGCAGCGGCGGTCAGCTACTGGTTGCTGACGCTCTACGATCTGCTGGCCCTGCGCCACCTGCGGCGGCCCCTGCCCTACCGCTGGGTGGCCTTCACCGCCTTCACCAGCTACGCCTTCAGCCACAGTCTGGGCTTCGCCAGCATCATCGGGGCGACCGTGCGCTACCGCCTCTACGCGCCGCATGGGCTGGGCGGGGTGGAGGTGGCCCAGGTGACGCTGTTCGTCGTCACCACCTTCATGCTCGGGCTGGCGACGGTGATGCCGGTGGTCATGCTGATCGACCCCACGGCCTTGAAGGCCCTGCACGTCCCGCCGGGAAGCGCCGTCCTGCTGGGGCTGGCGGCGCTGGCGATCCTGGTGGCCTACGCGGTGGGCGGCTTCTGGCTGCGCCGGCCGCTGCGGGTGTTCGGGCACGCCATCGCCTTCCCCCGCCCGTCCATCGCGGTTCGGCAGCTCCTGCTGGGGCTGTGCGACCTGTCGCTGGCCGCGCTGGTCCTCTATCTCTGCCTGCCGCCGAGCGACGCGGTGAGCTACGCCGACGTTCTGGTCGCTTTCGGGCTGGCGCTGGTCGCCGGCATCATCAGCCACGTGCCGGGCGGGCTGGGCGTGTTCGACGCCATCGTCCTGGTCAGCCTGACCCCGGCCATGCCCGGCAACGACGTGATGGCGGGGCTGCTTGTCTTCCGGCTGATCTATTATCTGGCACCGCTGGTGATCGCCGGGCTGATGTTCGGAGGCGTGGAGGCCTTCCAGGCCCGGCGTCGCATCGGCGGACTGTCGCGGGAAATCTCCGCCGCCGTCAGCCCGGCGGTCCCGCTGGTGCTGGCCGCCTGCATCTTCATCACCGGGGCCTTCCTGCTGTTCTCCCGCGCCACGCCGGAGGAGACGCTGCCCGCCCCCTTCGACGCCACAGCGCTGCCGCTGGTGGAGATGTCGCACTTCACCGGCAGTGTCGCCGGGGTGCTGCTGATCCTGCTGGCCCACGCGGTGCAGCGGCGTTTGCACGCCGCCTGGGTGCTGTCGCTGGTGCTGCTGGCGACCGGCTGCGCCTCCGCCCTGCTGAAGGGCGGCGACTGGCCGGAGGCCATCGTGCCGGGGCTGATCTTCCTGGCCCTGCTGCCGGCCCACAAGGAGTTCCACCGCCGCGGCAACATCCTGCGCAACCCCCTGACGCCGAGCTGGTTCATTGCGACCGGCGTGGCGCTGGCCAGCGCCTTCTGGCTCGGCCTGTTCTCCTACAAGCACATCGCCTTCAGCGACGAGCTGTGGTGGCATTTCACCCTGCACGGCGACGCCTCCCGCTTCCTGCGGGCGTCGGTGGCGGTCGGGGTGATCGCGCTCGGCGCCGCCCTGGTCCATCTGGTGTCGGCGGCCAGCCGCGACCCGCAGGAGCAGGAGGAGAAGCCCCCCGGCCCCCTCACCGCCGCCAGAAGGACGGACTGAGCACGACCAGGATGGTGAAGAACTCAAGCCGCCCCAGCAGCATGCCGGCGGCCAGCGCCCATTTGGCTCCGTCCGGCAATGTGGCAAAATTCCCGGAGGGTCCGATGGTCGGGCCGAGGCCGGGGCCGACGTTGCTGACCGCCGTTGCCGCCCCCGACAGCGCGGACACCACGTCCACTCCGAGGAAGGCCAGGACGAAGGCCAGCACGAACACCGACATCAGATAGACGAAGCCGAAACCCATCACCGAGATCATCACCTCGGCGCTGACCGGCTTGCCGTTGTAGTTGAGCGGAATCACCAAGTTGGGGCTGTAGAGGCGGCGTTGCAGCGCGCGCAGCACGATGAACAGGATCTCGAACCGGAAGATCTTCAGCCCGCCCGAGGTCGATCCGGTGCAGCCGCCGACGAAGGTGAGGATGAAGAAGACCACCGACGCCAACGGCCCCCACCGCTCATAGTCGATGGAGGCATAACCCGTGGTGGTGACCACCGAGACGACGTTGAAGGTGGTTACGCGGATGGCATCGTCCCACGGCACGTCCCGCGTCAGGGTCAGCCAGATCGACATGCCGAAGGACACCGCCGCGAGGAAGCCGAGGTACCAGCGGATCTGCGTGTCCGCCCAGAAGCTGGCCGCCCGCCCCTGGGCGAGGCTGATGAAACGGACGAAGGGCATGCCGCCCAACACCATGAAGACCACCAGGACCCACTCGATGGCCGGGCTGTTCCAGCTGGCGATGGACGCGTCGCGGGTGGAGAAGCCGCCGGTGGACACGGCGGTCATCGCGTGGTTGACGGCGTCGAACCAGGACATCCCGGCATAGGCGAGCATCACCGTGCAGACCGCAGTCAGGCACAGGTAGATCCAGCCCACCGCGATGGCGAGGTCGCTGGCCCGCGGTGTCACCTTGTCCGACCGGTCGGAGGATTCCGAGCGGAAGAGCTGCATGCCGCCGACCTGGAGGAAGGGCAGGATGGCGATGGCCATGCCGATGATGCCGATGCCGCCCAGCCATTGCAGCAGCGACCGCCACAGCAGCAGCCCCGGCGCCAGCCCGTCCAGCCCGGAGATCACCGTGGCCCCGGTGGCGGTCAGCGACGACATCGCCTCGAAATAGGCGTCAGCCGCCGTCAGGTCGATCTGCGACACCATGAAGGGCACGGCGGCGAAGGCGCAGATGACCACCCAGGACAGGGCGGTTAGCAAAAAAGCTTGGCGAACGTTCAGCGCGATCCTGTCCATGCGGTTGGCCAGCATGAACTGGACGCCGAAGAACAGCGTCAGGGCGCAGGCGATGGCGAAGACCATCCAGTCTGGATTGCCGGCCGCCAGATCGACGGTCATTGGCAGCAGCATCGCGACGGCCAGGACGCTGAGAAGCGCGCCGATGATGAAGAAGACGGGGCGGGTGTCGAAACCAGTCATGCACGGGCCATAGCCGATCGGAATTGCGGCCTAAGTTGTCACGATTGCGACGCTTCGGCATGCCCGAAGCGCGCCGCAGGGCGATTTTCCCATTGGATTACCCCATATGGCCTGTTTGGGCCAGAGAAGGACCGCCGACCAGCCCAGTGAGCGCCCTTCTACCCCGAAAGATGTCTGGAATCGCGCCGGATTCGCTTCCGCAAAAAGGGGCGAGGGGCTGGACGGGGGCGGGCATCCTGTGCACACTCCGCCCCGACGTACGGCTCAAATCGTCGAGCCTTCCCGGATGGCCGGGACCCGCAGGAAACTGGAACAGACAATGGACTGGCGGCGTGCTTTCGGACGATGCCCTGATCTTTCTTCAGCATTCGATCAAGACAGTGTGGACTCTGGAGATTCTCCTGATTTTACGGCGTGATCCGGGTCAGGCATGGAATTCGGACGAACTCATTCGCGAATCGCGCAGCAGCACGCTCATCCTCCGGGAAGTCTTGGCGAATCTTCAACAGGCTGGATTGATCCATACGGACGGGGACCTTCGCATCCGCTACCGCAGCGCGACGCCGACCCTGGAGCGCCTTGTGGGGGAGATCGCGTCCGCACAGGCGCGGCGCCCGGCGGCGGTCACGAAGGCGCTGCTCTCCGTGTCGTCGGACAAAGTCCAGAACTTCGCCGGCGCGTTCCGCGTCGGAAAAAGGACATGAGGGATCGATCATAATTCACCCCAGAGCTGGGTCGGATTTTGCTAAACTCTCGTTCGAAGCAACGACAATTGTCGCGTCGCCTCATCCGGAAGAGAGGCGGGCGGCGGCGATTGGCTTGATCCGCCGACCGAATGGCTTCGATGTCTTGTGGAGTTTCCATTATGCCGTTTCACCGACCGGCCCTGGGGCTGACTCTTGCCGCCCTTGCCCTGGCCGGAGCCCTGTCAGGCGCGGCCCACGCCGCAACCACCGATCGCAACCCCGCTCCCGCCGCCCAGACCGCCCCGGTCGCCACGCCCAACGCCGCGCCCGAGGCGGCCCCCGCCGCCAAGGTCACCGGCTTCCGGTCCGCGCGCTTCGGCATGACCGCTGACGAGGTCGCGAAGGCCATCGCCAAGGACTTCAAGATCGACGGCAAGGACATCCGCCGCGAGACCAACGCGACGGAGCGGACCACCAGCCTGATCGTGAAGGTCGATGACCTGCAGACCGGCGCCGGCCCGGCGGTCGTCGCCTACATCCTCGGCCATTCGACGCAGAAGCTGTTTCAGGTGAACATCCTGTGGGGCGGCGCGGTGAATCCGAAGATCGATCCCAACGCCCTGGTCGGCGCGGCCAACGCGCTGCGCAATTATTTCGTGGGACAGGGTTACCGGCAGGAGGGCATGCTGCTCAACGCGCCGGTCGGCGACGGATCGCAGGTGGTGGTCTTCCGCGGCACCGACAGCCAGGGGCGCATGAGCCTGCTGACCCTTGCGGTCCCGCCGAAGCCCTCGGACGACACCCCCGCCCTGCCGCCGTCCCTCCAGCTCTCCTACATCGAGAAGCCGAACGAGCCGGACGTCTTCAAGATCGAAAAGGGTTTCTAAGCGCCGGCCCTTCCGCCGATCCAGAAAGAAAAAAGGGCGGCGCCGTCATGGCGCCGCCCTTTCCGTTTCCGGCAGACTGGACCGGATCAGCCCCGGCGGGCAAGGCGGTCGACCAGACCCGACCAGCTGCTGACCGAGATCAGGTGGGCGTAGACCAGCCCCAGCCAGCCGCGGTCACGCCATTCCACCAGCGTCTCGGCTGGAAGCTGGTTGAAGGCCGCCTCGTCGATCACGTTGAAGCCGGCGAGGCTCAGCCGCTCGCCGTTGTTCAGGGTGATGTCGGCGCGCTTCTCCGACATCAGGCCGGCGGCCGTCACCGCCTCGACGAACTGCGTGGTGTAGGCGCTCTGGGCCTGCACTTCCTTGACGAACTCCAGGGCGTTGTTGGTCAGGGCGGACGGCTGCCCGTCGACGAAGAAGGGGTTGTCGCGGCCCGGAACGACGGCGTCCGCCGCCTCGTCGATGCACAGGGTGAGCTGGGACTTGTCCTCGCTCTCCAGGAAAATGAACGGGTAGCGGCGGACATAGGCGGGAATGTAGGCCCCCTCCTCCCACGCACCGTTCCCGTCGACGAACAGGTTCTCGCCCGAGCGCAGCCCGAGCAGCGCCACCGGCTGGACCACTGGGCCTTCCGAGAACAGGATCGGGAACTGCTTGCAGGCCGCGGCGAACTCCGCCGCCATCAGCGGCACCGAGTTGGTGGCGGCTGCGAAGGCGAAGTTCGGCTCGGTGCGCAGCGACAGATCGGCGTCACGGGCGGCCACCAGCGGGCGGGGGTTCTTGTAGAACAGGGGCAGGGTCGGTTCGGTCATCGTTCGCTATCCAAAGGGTAAAAGTCGGCCGGGGGGAAAGGCGCGCCTCAGCGCGCCTCCTCCTTCGCCGTCTGCTGGTTGCCGGTGGCGGACGGTGCGGGACCGGTGGTCAGGACCTCCGGCTGTGCGCCGGCACGGGTGGTGGACGGGGTGGTTCCGGCGCCCGTGGACAGAACCTCCGGCTGCGCCCCCACACCGGTCAGGGACGGGGTCGTGCCGGCCAGGGTCAGAACCTGCGGCGCGGCGTAGGCGGCCAGGGCGTTCGGCGTGAGGCCGGCGTGGGTCATCGCGCCGGTAAACAGGCTGGTGACGCCGGGGGTGCTGGGAACCGGGACCACCACCACCACGGTGGCGGCGACCCGGCTGACCTGCTGCGTCGGACCCCAGGGGGTGTTGTTGATGAAGTACGGGGCGGCCCGCAGCGGGCTGTCGATCGCGCTGGCGGCCAACGCGTCCGTCTTGCCGGCCACGGTGCCGAACATCCGGGCGGAACCGGCCTTGGGAACGGTCAGGCTCAGCACGTCGATCTTCTGCAAGGCGGTCCCGGCCTCCTGTCCGATGAGCAGCGCCCCGCCGTCGGACGCCATGGTCAGCGTGGTGGCCTTGCCCTGGAGCCCCGCCATGGTGATGGGGCCGCCCGCCGCGATGGACGCCTGGCCGTCCGGAAGGGATGCCACGGCGCCCAGCGTGATCGGGCCGTTCTTGGCCGTAATGCTGGCCGGCAGAACAATGCCCGATCCACCGGATTGGGTAAAGCCCCCCTCCGTGACAACCGTGGCATCACGCCCGAAGGTCACCGTGCCGGACCCGTCCGTCGTGACGACGGCCAGCGAGCCCGCGCTGTTCACCGCCGCGCCGAAGGTAAAGCCGGCGCCGGTCACGCGGAGGCCGTCCGTTCCGGTGGCGGTCAGCGCCTTGGCGAAGCGGCTCTCGCCGCCCGCCGTCTGGGTCAGCGAGCGTACGGTCACCGCGCCGTCGTAGAAGACGCCGCCCGAGCTGCGGACCGTGACGTCGCCCATCAGGCCCGACGCGCCGATGTCCCCCGCCGCCCGGATGGACGCGCCGTTCAGCGACAGCGCGGAACGGTTGGCGCTGTCGACGGCCCCGCCGAACACGAGGTCGCCACCGTTGCTGGTCAGGACGCTGTTGGCGGCCACCGTCAGGGCGCCGCCGAAGCGCTGCGCCCCGGTGGTGGTGACGGTCGCGCCATCCAGGCGGGTGCCGCCGCTGACGGCGATCTGCCGCAGGGCGCCGGTTTCGCCGAAGACTCCCGCCAGGACGGCGTCGCCCTCGACCGTCAGCCCCTGTCCCCCGGCGCTGGCGGCGTTGCCGCCGCTCAGCAGGGAGACGGTCCCGCCCGTCAGGACGGTGTCGGTCCCCAGCGTCACCGCGCCGCCGAAGCTCTGCTCCGCCACGGTGGTCACCGCGCCGCCGTTCAGGGCGGCGGTGCCGGTCACCGACAGGCGGCTCAGCGCCTGCGTGCCGCCGACCGCGCCGTTGATGACGGCGTTGCCGGCGATGGTCAGCCCCTGCCCGCCGCGGGTGGCGGCGTCCAGCCCGCCGGCCAGCACGACGGTGCCGCCGGTCAGACGGGTGTCGGCCCCGAGCACCGCCCGCTCCCCGTAGGTCTGGGTGCCGGTGGTGTCGATGGAACCACCGTTGAGGGCCAGCGTGCCCGCCGCGTCGGTGACGACCGAGGCCGCGCGGACCGACTGGGCGAAGCGGGTCTGGCCGGCGCTGTTCACCGCCAGGGCGCCCAGCCGCTCCGTCCCGCCGACCGTGCCGGCGAAGACGGCGTCACCGGTTCCGCTGCTGACGGTCAGGGCCTGCCCGCCGTCCAGCGTCCCGGCGAAGGTGACGCCGGTGCCGGTCAGGACCGACGGGGTGCCGGCCAGACGGACCGCACCACCGTAGGTCTGCGCCCCGCTGGTGACCGCCGTGGCGCCGGTCAGCAGCGTCTCGCCGCCGACCGTCAGCGCGGCCAGCGCCTGCCGGGTGCCGAGGGAGCCGGCGAGCGCCGCGTTGCCGGCAATGGTCAGGCTCTGACGGCCCGTCTCCGCCGCATCGATGCCGCCCGACAACGACACCTGGGTGCCGGTCAGGACGGTGTCGGCCCCAAGCGACACCGCGTCGGCGTAGCTCTGCGCACCGGTGGTGTCGACGCTGCCGCCGTTCAGGATGGTGATCCCGGCGGCGTCGGTGGCCAGCGAGGCCGCCCTCACCGCGCCGGTGACGGTGGTGGTGCCGCCGCCGTTGATCGCCAGCGCCCCAAGACGGCTGGGGCCGCCGACGGCACCGCCGAGCAGGATGTCGCCGTTGCCGCTGGCCAGCGTCAGCGCCCGCCCACCGTCCACGGTCGAGGCGAGGACGATCCCGCCGGTGCCGCTGATCCGGCTGTCGCCGCCCAGCGTCACCGCCTTCGCCGCCGAGAAGACCGTGCCGGCCTGATAGGCGCCGTCCAGGGTGACCGCGTCGTTGTAGGTCTGAGCGTCGCTGGTCGTCACTGATTTCAGGCTGGTGGTGCCGTCGGCGTCGGTGGTCAGGCTGGCGAGCGCGGTCGTGCCGCCCACCGCCGCGTTGAACTGCGTGGCGCCGCTGCCGTTGACGGTCAGCGCCTGGGCGCCGTTCACGGTGCCGTTGAAGGTCACCGCACCGCTGCCGGCATTGACCGTGGCAGCCCCGGCCAGGGTCACCGGGCCGGCGACGGTGAAGGCGCCGTTGCCGGTGGCGTAGGTGCCCATCAGGCTGGTCTCGCCGCCGTAGTTCTGGGCGCCCGCCGTGGTCACGTTGACGAGGCTGGTGTAGCCCGTGCCGGTGGTCAGGCTGGCCAGCACCGTCGTGCCGCCCACCGCCGCGTTGAACACCATCGCCCCGGTTGAGATCGCCGTCAGCGCCTGGGCGCCGTTGACCGTCCCGTTGAAGGTGATCGTGCCGTAGCCTGCATCCACCAGCGTCGTACCGGCCAGCGTCGTTTCACCGTTGAAGGTGATCGGGCTGTTGAGCGAGCTGTAGGCGCCGTTGAGCGTCGTGGCGTCGTTGTAGGTCTGGGCGCCGCTGGTCGTCACCGATTTCAGGCTGGTGGTGCCGTCGGCGTCGGTGGTCAGGCTGGCGAGCGCGGTCGTGCCGCCCACCGCCGCGTTGAACTGCGTGGCGCCGCTGCCGTTGACGGTCAGCGCCTGGGCGCCGTTCACGGTGCCGTTGAAGGTCACCGCACCGCTGCCGGCGTTGACCGTGGCAGCCCCCGCCAGCGTCACCGGGCCGGCGACGGTGAAGGCGCCGTTGCCGGTGGCGTAGGTGCCCATCAGGCTGGTCTCGCCGCCGTAGCTCTGGGCGCCCGCCGTGGTCACGTTGACGAGGCTGGTGTAGCCCGTGCCGGTGGTCAGGCTGGCCAGCGCCGTCGTGCCGCCCACCGCCGCGTTGAACACCATCGCCCCGGTCGAGATCGCCGTCAGCGCCTGGGCGCCGTTGACCGTCCCGTTGAAGGTGATCGTGCCGTAGCCTGCATCCACCAGCGTCGTACCGGCCAGCGTCGTTTCACCGTTGAAGGTGATCGGGCTGTTGAGCGAGTTGTAGGCGCCGTTGAGCGTCGTGGCGGCGCCGTGGGTCTGGGCGCCCGTGGTGGTGACATTCAGGAAGCTGGCCGTGGCGCCCGCATTGGTGGTCAGGCTGGCCAGCGCGGTCGTGCCGCCCACCGCCGCGTTGAACTGCGTCGTGCCCGTCCCGGCGATGGTCAGCGCCTGGGCGCCGTTCACCGCGCCGTTGAAGGTGGCCGTCCCGGCGTTCACCGTCGTCGCCCCGGCCAGCGTGGTCGCCGCGTTGGCGGTGACCGTGCCGCCCGTGTAGGTGCCGTTCAGCGTCACCGCGTCGTTGTAGGTCTGGGCGCCCGTCGTCGTCACCGACTTCAGGCTGCTGGTGCCGCCGGCGTCGGTGGTCAGGCTGGCCAGAGCCGTCGTGCCGCCCACCGTGCCGGTGAACTGCGTCGCGCCCTTGCTGTTGATGACCAGGGCCTGGGCGCCGTCCACCGTGCCGGCGAACAGCACCGCACCG
>NZ_JAUQTX010000078.1:0-25943 GCF_059803775.1 Azospirillum sp. UFLA03-27
GTTATAGTCTCGTGGGCTCGGAGATGTGTATAAGAGACAGCGCTGAAGGCGGCCGGGGTGGAGCGGGCGGAATGCCTCGTTGCCAACGTCTTCCGCTACCAGCCGCCGGGCAACAAGGTGGGACATTTCTTCGCCTCCCGCACCCGTGCGAAGAAGGAGGGGCGGGCGCTGGATGAGCGCTGGGGGCCGTTCGGCACCTCCGACTGGGTGCTGGCGGACTTCTCCGGCGAGATCGATCATCTGCAGCGAACGCTGGAGGGCTTCGCCCCCCGTGTCATCGTCGCGCTGGGCCGCACGCCGCTGTGGGCGCTGACCGGGCTGAACGGGATCATGCAGCTGCGCGGCACGGTCCAGCCCTGCCGCCTCGTGCCGGGGGCGGAGGTGGTGGCGACCTTCCACCCCAGCTACATCCTGCGCGGTCAGCTCGCCGAGCAGCCGACCTTCCTGGCCGACCTGAAACTGGCCGCCTCTCGGTTAACGGCCTGAGCGCCGTTACGCCCGCTCCGCAGCCTCGGCCAGACCCAGGAAGGCGGGAAGCTCGTGGGTGATGACGTAGGTCGGGATGGGGGCCAGGAAGTCGCGCATCCGGCCCTTCTCCATGAAGCGCTTGCGGAAGCGGGAGTGGGTGAACAGGGTGCCCAGCTTCGGCACGATGCCGCCCGCGATGTAGATGCCGCCGCGCGCGCCCAGCGTCAAGGCGAGGTTGCCCGCCACGGTGCCGAGCATCGCGCAGAACATCTCTACCGCCTCCACGCAATGCGGGTTGGTGTTGGCGGTCGCGGCATCCGACACCTGGGCCGGGGTGAAGGGTTCCGGCTCTTGGTGGTCGAGGACGCACAGCGCCTGATAGAGATTGACCAGCCCCGGCCCGGACAGCACCCGCTCCGCCGACACATGGTCGAAGCTCTTGCGGAGCTGGGCCAGGACGGCGCTCTCGCGGTCGCTGACTGGGGCCATGGTGACATGGCCGCCCTCCGCGGCCAGCGCGGTCCATCCCTCGGTACCGGGCACCAGCCCCGACACGCCCAGCCCGCTGCCCGGCCCGACCACGCCGACGACGCGGCCCGGCACCGGCGCTCCCTCGCCCACCTGACGGACGTCGGCGGCGGTGAGGCGGGGCACCGACAGGGCGACGGCGGTGAAGTCGTTGATGACGGCCAGCCGCTCCAGCCCCAGCTTGCCGCGCACCTCGGCCGTGGAGAAGGACCAACCGCGGTTGGTCATCAGCACCGCGTCGCCGGTCACCGGTCCGGCGATGGCGAAGGCGCCGCGGCTGGGCCGGGCGTCGTGCGCCACGCCGCCCAGATAGGCGAGCGCCGCCGCCTCCAGCGACGGGAAGTCGGCGCAGCGCAGCACGCGCGAACCGTGGATGCCCGTGCCGTCGATCAGGCCGAAGCGGGCGTTGGTGGCGCCGATGTCGGCGACCAGGGTGACGGGGCCGGAAACGGCGTTGCGGTCTGTGGTCATGGGATCAGTTTCACCCGTACGGCGCGCGCGTCAAGGCATCGACGTAGCTTTCCCGCCACCAGCCGATGTCGTGGCTGCGCAGGGTGCGCATCATCGCGGCGTGGCGCTCCTTGCGCTCGGGCAGCGACATGGTCAGGGCGCGCTGGAGGGCGTCGGCCACCGCCTCGATATCGAAGGGATTGACGATCAGCGCTGAATCGAGTTCCCGCGCGGCTCCGGCGAAGGTGGACAGCACCAGCACGCCGGGATCGTCGGCGTCCTGGCAGGCCACATACTCCTTGGCGACGAGGTTCATGCCGTCGCGCAGCGGAGTCACCAGCCCGACATGGGCGGTGCGGTAGAAGCCGGCCAGCACGCGCCGTCCGAAGCTCTTGTTCAGGTAACGGATCGGCACCCAGTCGAATTCGGCGAAGCGTCCGTTGATGCGGCCCGACAGCTCCGACAGCTCGCGCTTGATGGCGATGTATTCCGGCACGTCCTCCCGGCTCGGCGGCGCGACTTGGAGGAAAGAGACGCGGTTGCAATGCTCCGGATAGGCCGCCAGGAGCTGTTCGAAGGCCTGGAAGCGCTGCGGCAGGCCCTTCGAGTAGTCCAGCCGGTCCACCCCGATGATCAGCCGCCGCCCGACGAGGCTCTCCTTCAGCCGCTGGGTGTGTCGGGAGCGGGCGGCGGTCTCGGCGATGCCCACCAGATTTTCGGTGTCGATGCTGATGGGGAAGGCGCGGGCCAGCAGCGTGCGGCCGAAAGCGTGGATCAGCATGCCGCCCTCGGGGCCGCGGTCCTCCACCTCGCCGTTCAGCTCCTGCCGGATGTAGTCGGCGAAGCTGCGCAGGTCGACCTGGGTGTGGAAGCCGACGAGGTCGTAGGCGCACAGCTCCCGGATCAGCTCCCGGTGGTTCGGCAGGGCCACCAGGATCTCCGGGGCCGGAAAAGGCGTGTGCAGGAAGAAGCCCATGCGCTGGGTGCAGCCGCGCTGGCGCAATTCCTCGCCGAAGGGGATCAGGTGGTAGTCATGGACCCACACCATGTCGTCGGGGCGCAGCAGCGGGACCAGCTTCTCCGCGAAATAGCCGTTGACCCGCTTGTAGCCTTCGCGCGTACGGCGGCTGACCTCGATCAGGCCGACGCGGTAGTGGAACAGCGGCCACAGGGTCTGGTTGGCGAAGCCGTTGTAGTATTCCTCGAAGTCGCGGCGGCTGAGGTCCAGCGTCGCGTAGGTCAGGCGCCCGACGTCGGTGCGCCGGGGTTCGCTCTGCGATTCCTCCTCGACCACCGTGCCGCTCCAGCCGAACCAGATGCCTCCGGTCTTTTTCAGCGCGGCCAGCACGGCCACGGCGAGGCCCCCGGCGGCCTGCTTGCCTTCGTCGATGGGGGCGACGCGGTTGGATACGACGACCAGTCTGCTCACGTGGGTGGTTCTCCGGTGCCGGACGGCCGCTTGAAAAGGCGGCCGAATCGCGTGTGACGGGGCAGACCCCGGGACGCGCAGGGACAAAACGACCGTGTGGGGGGTTGGTTCCCTATCGGTCGAATGGGTTATGCCGAAGGACCGGGGTGGGTTGGCGGGCGCGCCGCCAGCCCCAGATTGTGCGGGAGCAGGGCCGGGATTCTGTGTGCAATGCAGCATAAACGGCTGTTTGCGCCGCGTCGAAGCTTTGTCTTAACTTTGGTTAAACCATTGAATGACATGCAAAAACATTTTCCCTCTTGATCCCTGAACGGGACGTCATCATATTGTGCAGTGCGGCATCGATCGTGTCTGCGACGCGGGCGGTGCCGTAACGCACTTCTTGGGCGTTTCCTCCCTAGACTCGGGCCGGGGCCTTTGCCCCGGCCTTTTTTTGTGCGCGGCCCGGCGCGACGGGCTGGTCAGCGCGGGGCAAGGGGGGTGGGTGGCAGGTGGGCGATGTTGTCCACCATCTCATGCATGTGCCGGGTCAGGACGGTCAGGAAGGGCAAACGCGACAGCGTGGCCTCGTCCATGTAGAGGTCGCGGCTGATTTCGATCTGGAGCACATGGACACCCTGGCGCGGGCGTCCGTAATGGCGGGTGGTGTAGCCGCCGGCGTAGGGCGCGTTGCGGCTGACGGTGTAACCCAGACCGCGCAGGAACCGCTCCGCCGTCTCGGTGACCGCAGGGGCGCAGGAATTGCCGAAACAGTCCCCCAGCACGATGTCGCTGCGCCGGTTGTCGCGGTCGCCCAGGCCGGGGGAGGGCATGGAATGGCAGTCGATCAGCACCGCGTGGCCGAAGCGGGCGCGGGTGTCCTCGATCAGTCGGCGCAGCGCGGCGTGGTAGGGGGTGTAGCACTGTTCCACCCGCCGCACCGCTTCGGAAAAGCGCAGCTTGCCGCGGTAGATGTCCTCGCCGTTGGCGACCACCCGCGCGATGGTGCCCAGCCCCGCGGCCACGCGCGGCGAGCGCGTGTTCACATAGGGCGGCAGGGGGTCGGCGAACATCTCCGGGTCCAGCTCGTAGGCTTCGCGGTTGACGTCCAGGAAGGCGCGGGGGAACAGCGCGCGGATCAGCGGTATGCCCAACGCCGGAGCGCCCGCGAAGATCTCGTCGACGAAGCAGTCCTCCGACTTGCGCAGTGCGCGCGGGTCGAGCCGCGCCGCTGCCAGGAACTCGGCCGGATAGCGGTTGCCGCTGTGCGGCGAGGCCAGCACCAGCGGCTTGGTCTGTTCGTCCGGGGCCAGAAGTTCGAAGGCCGGCTCCGGTGTGGCGGCGTCGACGGAAGCATCCATGGCACTGTGATGTAGTGGACCCGGACGGCTCTGTCACGCACCGTCCCGCTCACGCCCCAACAGATGTGAGGCGCCTGCCGTCCCGCCGGCGGAAAAAATGGCCGCGTTCGTCGTCGGGCTGCAAAAAAGTGAAATCCAGGCTTGCCAGACCTCCGGGATGATGGTACACCCCACGCCCACGCCGGACGGGACGCAAGACGGATGCCGAACCCCGAACCGACCGGCGACACGGATGGGCGCGTAGCTCAGCGGGAGAGCACTACGTTGACATCGTAGGGGTCACAGGTTCAATCCCTGTCGCGCCCACCATCCTCGAAGGCCGGAACCCAGACGGGTTTCCGGCCTTCGCCATATCTGGGCTTTGCCATCCGACTGGTGTCGGCCCTCGCCCCGGTGGGCAAGGGCCTTGCGGCGTCGTGCGTCAGGCCGCGCTGCGGTTCGCCGCCGCGCCGCGCACCAGGGCTTCCAGATCGCGGTCCAACGCCGGCTGGTCGGCCTCCGGCACGTAGAACTTCACGTGCAGTTGTCGCGGCTCGCAGGCGTTTACCGTGAAGGGCACGGGGCGGGACAGGCCGGGCGCACGCAGGGTGCCGGGGGTGCCCACGGTCATCATCGGCGCGTCCATGATCATCGCGCCGCCGGACGAGAGATTGGCGATCCGCGCCTTGCTGCCCGTGCCGGCACCGGCGCCGTCGATGGTGCAGGGCAGGTCGATCGGGAAGCGCGTGTTGCGACGGCGGTCGACGTCGCTGGTCGCGGTGCGGACCACGCGCACCAGGATGCTCTGCAGGTCGTCGATGCTCCGCGCCACGTCCCCGGCGACGGCGCGCATGCCGCCGGCCCGCTCGCCGGTCTGGTTGGCCTCCTCGGACACCAGCGCGATGCGGCTGGACACCTCTTGCGCGGCGTGGCTGGTCTCGTTGACCGTGCGGGCAATCTCCTGGGTGGCGGCGTCCTGCTCCTCGACCGCGGCGGCGATGGAGGAGGAGATGTCGGAGACCTGGTCGATGGTCGCGGCAACCTCGCCCACCCGGTCCACGGCCTGCTTGGTGACCGACTGCACATCGGTGATCAGCGTGGCGATCTCCTCGGTGGAGCGGGCGGTCTGGCTGGCGAGGTTCTTGACCTCCTGCGCCACCACCGCGAAGCCCTTTCCGGCATCCCCGGCTCGGGCCGCCTCGATGGTGGCGTTCAGCGCCAGCAGGTTCGTCCGGCTGGCGATGTCGCCGATCAGGCGGGCAACCGCGCCGATGCGCTCCACCGCCTCCCACAGATGGCCGATGATCGCGCTGGCGGAACCGGCCTTCTCCACGGCTTGTCCGGTCACCGATGCCGATGCGGTCACCTGCCGTCCGATCTCGCGGATCGAGGCCGACAGCTCGTTGGCCGCCGCAGCGACGGTCTGGGCGTTGGACAGCGCCTGGCTTGCCGAGGCGGCGACATTCTGGGCGTTGTCGCTGACCATTCCGGCGGAAGCGGCCATCGCTTCGGCGTTGCTGGCCATCTGCCCGGCGTGCCGGGCCACCTGCTCCACGGCGGCGCGGGTTTCGCGCTCCACCGTGTCGGCCATGGTGGCCAGGGCTTGGCGCCGCTCTTCTTCCCCGGCCGCGCGGGCATGTTCCTGTTCGGCGCGCAGGCGTTCGTTCTCCAGGCCGGCTTCGCGGAAGACGCGCACGGCATCGGCCATCTGGCCGATCTCGTCGCCGCGCTCCTCGAATCCGACCTCCGCCCGCAGGTTGCCGGCGGCCATGTCGGTCATGGTAAGCCGCATCCGGTCAATCGGCCCGACCACGGCCCGGCGCAGGAAGACGATGGAGGCGGCGATCAGAAGGAGCGTGACCGTGGCCGTCGTGATCAGCAGGGTCTTCAGCGTGGCGGTGGAGGATTCGATGTTGGTGACCGCCGCGTCGAGGCCGTTCAGCCGATCCCAGCGCACCTTCTCCATGGTGGAGAGGAGCCGCTCCATCTCCTTGTCCATGCCTTCGGCCGCGGCGTCGAATTGCCCCATCATGGCGTTCCCCGCCGATGGGCCGCCGTCGACGTAGGCGCGGGACATGCGCTGGCCCAGCTCATAGAAGGGCGGGAAGGCGGCCTGGGTGGCGGCGATGCTCCGCACCATCTCCGTCAGCCCCAGCGCCCGCGCAATGGCATGGGCCGCCTCGGCGTGCTGGGCGAAGCCCTTCGCGTGCTCGTCCGCCTTCGCCGGCCCGTCATCCAGCCCATCCAGCCCGCGCGTCGCAGACACGTCGGTCAACCACTGCTGCACCTGAGCCACGTCGTAACGGATGTTGGCGATCAGCTCGCTCAGCGGCACCACTTTGCCGCTCACCTCGTCCGCGGTCTGGCGGACGTGGAGCAGGTGACGCTCCTGACGCGATGTTTCGGTCCCGACAGAGAATGTTGCGACCGCCATGACGATAAAAACAAACACCGAGACCAGCGTTGTCTTTCGTTTGATGGTCATGGCGTGCAAGAAATTCATGACAATGCTCCATTCCATATATTTCTGCTGCGGACTTGCCGCCATCAGATGTTCCGGCCGGACAATTCATCCAATCGAGCCTGGAATCAAGTTTTCCGTTGTTCCTATTACGAATTAATGGCGGGTGTTTGCCTTATGAAAAAGGTTTGTTTCCTGTATGAAAAGGGTTCGTACGATGATCAGACGTTCGTGGGCGGGAGTTTGTTCGGAAAAAGGTTGTGAGCGGACGGCAGTTTTGTTTGCAATCAAATATTTTTGTTTTGTTTCCTGTGGGGCGTGATTGTGTGTCCTGGTTCTGGTCATTTTATTGCAGGGTTGCAAAGAAAAGGCCCTCCCCCGCGAACGGGGAAGGGCCTCCGGAAATGGGCCTGCGGTGCGTGCCGGGGGGCGTGTCGGCTCAGCCGGCGGCTTTTGCCTTGGCCTCGATGCGGCGGCGGTGCAGCACCGGCTCGGTGTAGCCGTTCGGCTGCTCGCGGCCCTTGAAGACGAGGTCGCAGGCGGCCTGGAAGGCGACGCTGCCGTCGAAGTCGGCGGCCATCGGGCGGTAGAGCGGATCGCCGGCGTTCTGCTTGTCCACCACGGCGGCCATGCGCTTCATCGTCTCCATGACCTGCGCCTCGGTGGTGATGCCGTGGAGCAGCCAGTTGGCGATGTGCTGGCTGGAGATGCGCAGGGTGGCGCGGTCCTCCATCAGCCCGACATTGTTGATGTCCGGCACCTTGGAGCAGCCGACGCCCTGGTCGATCCAGCGCACGACGTAGCCGAGGATACCCTGGGCGTTGTTGTCCAGCTCCTGCTGGATCTCCTCTTCCGACCAATTGGGGCGGTCGGCCAGCGGGATGGTCAGGATGGCGTCCAGGCTGGCGCGCTCGCGCCGGGCCAGCTCCTCCTGGCGGGCGGCGACGTTGACCTGATGGTAGTGCAGGGCGTGCAGCGTGGCGGCGGTGGGCGAGGGCACCCAGGCGGTGTTGGCGCCGGCCTGCGGGTGGGCGACCTTGGCGGCCAGCATGTCGGCCATGCGGTCGGGCATCGCCCACATGCCCTTGCCGATCTGGGCGTGGCCCTTGAGCCCGCAGAGCAGGCCGGTGTCCACGTTCCAGTCCTCATAGGCCTTGATCCAGGCGGACGACTTCATGTCGTTCTTGCGGATCATCGGGCCGGCTTCCATGGCCGTGTGCATCTCGTCGCCGGTGCGGTCGAGGAAGCCGGTGTTGATGAACACCACGCGCGCCGCCGCGGCCCGGATGCACTCCTTGAGGTTCACCGTGGTGCGGCGCTCCTCGTCCATGATGCCCATCTTCAGCGTGTTGCGCGCGATGCCCAGCGCGTCCTCGACGCGGGCGAATAGCTCGTCCGCGAAGGCGACCTCCTCCGGCCCGTGCATCTTCGGCTTCACGATGTAGACCGAGCCGGCGCGGCTGTTGAGGCGGGGACCCTTGATGTCGTGCAGCGCGATCAGCGAGGTGATCATGCCGTCGAGGATGCCTTCCGGCGCCTCGCTGCCGTCCTTGAGCAGGACCGCGCTGTTGGTCATCAGGTGACCGACGTTGCGGATCAGCATCAGGCTGCGGCCGGGCAGGGTGATCGTCTCGCCGTTGCGGCTGGTGTAGCTGCGGTCGGGGTTCAGACGGCGCTCCACCGTGCCGCTGCCCTTGGGGAAGCTGGCGGTCAGGGCGCCGGTCATCAGGCCCAGCCAGTTGCGGTAGGCCAGCACCTTGTCCTCGGCATCCACGGCGGCGACGGAGTCCTCGCAGTCCTGGATGGTGGTCAGGGCGGATTCGAGCACGAGGTCGGCGACGCCCGCCGCGTCGGTCTTGCCGATCGGGTGGCTGCGGTCGATGCGGATTTCCATGTGCAGGCCGTTGTCGGCCAGCAGGATGGCGGTCGGGGCGGACGGCGCGCCGTTGTAGCCGACCAGACGCTCCGGCTCGGCCAGACCCGTGCTGCGGCCGTCCTTCAGCGCGACGACGAGGTGGCCGTTGTCCACCGTGTAGCCGGCGGCGTCGGCGTGCGACCCGTCGGATAGCGGCGCGGCGCGGTCCAGAACGTCGCGGGCGAAGGCGATGACCTTCTCGCCGCGCTTCGGGTTGTAGCCGGCGGTGCGCTCCGCCCCGTCCGTGTCGGGGATGGCATCGGTGCCGTAGAGCGCGTCGTACAGGCTGCCCCAGCGGGCGTTGGCGGCGTTCAGTGCGTAGCGGGCGTTCATCACCGGCACGACGAGCTGCGGGCCGGCGGTCGTGGAGATTTCCGGATCGACGTTCTCGGTCGTCACGGCGAAGTCCGGGCCTTCCGGCAGGAGATAGCCGATTTCCTTGAGGAATTCGGTGTGGGCGGCGCGGTCCAGCGGCTGGCCGCGGCGGCTGCGGTACCACTCGTCGATCTGGGCCTGGAGCGCGTCCCGCTTGGCCAGCAGCGCGCGATTGCGCGGGGCCAGTGCGTGGAGGATTGCGTCAAGGCCCGACCAGAATTGCTCCGGCGTCACGCCGGTGCCCGGCAGGGCTTCGTTCTCGATGAAGCGGTGAAGCTCCGTGGCAACTTGCAAGCCGCCAACCTGAATGCGTTCCGTCACCATTGCTGCTCTTTCCTTCCGAAGTCGTAGACACCGCGGTTTTTCGGTTTGTCGTTCTTTGGCTGACGTTTTTTTCACCGCAATCCCGCTCCGGCGCGGTCCGTTCGGTCCGGTGTCCGGCGCGGGATTCGCGCGACAAGGTACACATTCGCGGCGTCGCGGTCTTCCCCCGAATTGCCGCGCCGCGGCGGTTGCGCGGGGAACTCCCCCAAAGGCCCGCCAGCACCTATGTTGGGTGGCATGAGCATATCCGGCGATGCCTCCACCGCGGCGGGACCCCCGCGGGAACCGCTGTCGGGGCTGGTGGAGCGGGTGACCTTCCACAGCCCGGAGACGGGATTCTGCGTGCTGCGGCTGAAGGTGCGCGGGCAGCGTGACCTCGTCACGCTGGTCGGCCACGCCGCCACCATCGGCGCCGGGGAGTTCGTTCAGGCCAGCGGCGCCTGGGTGAACGACCGCAACCATGGGCTCCAGTTCAAGGCGGACTTCCTGCGCGCCACCCCGCCGACCACGGTGGAGGGGATCGAGAAGTATCTCGGCTCCGGCCTGATCCGCGGCATCGGGCCGGTCTACGCCAAGAAGATGGTCAAGGCCTTCGGCGAGGCGGTGTTCGACGTGATCGAGCAGGAGCCGGACCGGCTGCGGCAGGTCACCGGCATCGGGCCGAAGCGGGCGCAGCGCATCATCGCCGGCTGGGCCGACCAGAAGGTGATCCGCGAGATCATGATCTTCCTGCACAGCCACGGGGTCGGCACCTCGCGCGCCGTGCGCATCTTCAAGACCTACGGGCCGGACGCCATCCGGCTGATCACCGAGAACCCGTACCGGCTGGCCCGCGACATCCGCGGCATCGGTTTCAAGACGGCGGACGCGGTGGCCGCCCGGCTGGGCATCGAGAAGACCGCGATGATCCGGGCGCGGGCCGGCATCGCCTACGCGCTGGCCGAGGCGACCGACCAGGGCCATTGCGGCGTGCCGGTGGCCGAGCTGATCCCCATGGCCGTGAAGCTGCTGGAGATCGACGCGTCCATCCTGGAGACCGCGGCGGAGCTGGAGCGGCAGGACGGCGCGGTGGTCGCCGACAGCCTGGGCGACGAGCCCTGCCTGTTCCTGGCGAGCCTGCACCGGGCGGAGCGGGCTATTGCCGAGCGGCTGCGCCGGCTGGCCGGCGGCCCCGTGCCCTGGCCGGAGATCGACGCGGAGAAGGCCATTCCCTGGGTGGAGGCGAAGGCCGGGATCACGCTGGCCGAAGGGCAGCGGGAGGCGCTGCGCCAAGCGGCGACGTCGAAGCTGCTGGTCATCACTGGCGGTCCGGGGGTGGGCAAGACGACGCTGGTGAACAGCATCCTGACCATGCTGAAGGCCAAGGGCGTGTCGATCGCGCTGGCCGCCCCGACGGGCCGCGCCGCCAAGCGGCTGAGCGAGAGCACCGGGCTGGAGGCGCGGACCATCCACCGCCTGCTGGAGACCGACCCGCAGGCCGGCGGCTTCAAGCGCGACGAGACCAACCCGCTGGACTGCGACCTGCTGGTGGTGGACGAGACCAGCATGGTCGACGTGCCACTGATGAACGCCCTGCTGCGCGCCGTGCCGGGGCGGGCCGCCCTCCTGCTGGTCGGCGACGTGGACCAGCTGCCCTCGGTTGGGCCGGGGCAGGTGCTGGGCGACGTGATCGGCTCCGGCGCGGTGCCGGTGGTGCGGCTGACCGAGATCTTCCGGCAGGCGGCGACCAGCCGCATCATCGTCAACGCCCACCGCATCAACGCCGGCCAGATGCCGGAGATGCCGAAGGCCGGGGAGGACAGCGACTTCTACTTCGTCGAGGCGACGACTCCGGAGGCCGGGGTGGCGAAGCTGATCGAGATGGTCCGCGACCGCATTCCCCGCCGATTCGGCGCCGACCCGGTGCGCGACGTGCAAATCCTCTGCCCGATGAATCGCGGGGGCCTCGGCGCACGCTCACTGAACATCGAATTGCAGAGGGTGCTGAACCCACCGGGCGAGTCCCGAGTCGAGCGATTCGGCTGGACCTTTGGTCCCGGCGACAAGGTCATGCAGGTTGAGAACAACTACGACAAGGAGGTCTACAATGGCGATCTCGGCATCGTATCCGCCGTTGATACCGAAGAAGGTGTGCTGACCGCCACCTTCGACGGCCGTCCGGTGACCTATGATTTCGGAGAATTGGACGAGATCGTCCTGGCCTACGCGACAACGATTCACAAGAGCCAGGGGTCCGAATACCCGGTGGTTGTCATCCCGGTGGTGACCCAGCATTACACGATGCTCCACCGCAACCTGATCTATACCGGCGTGACGCGGGGCAAGCGGCTCGTGGTCATGCTCGGCCAGCGCCGCGCGCTCGCCATGGCGGTGCGTGGGACGCAGGGGCGGCGGCGCTGGACGAAACTGGGGGAATGGCTGGCGCCTCTATGACCCTTGGCAAAGACAACCATGTCGGGATTTTGTCACAGACGTATGCGCGCGGCGTTTGCGGTGCCTGCCCCGGTATGCGGCGCGTCCTCTTACGAAAAGTGTGGAAGATGTCCTAAGTTATTCAATTGGCGAAAGAAACTCCTCCCTTCCCCGAGCCGGGGCGGGGGAGGGCGCGCGGAGGCCGCCGTGGGCAGTGCCGGGCGTCTTCGGGACCGGCACCCCTTCCGAACGGGCGGATTTCCCCTGGCCGAATGTCGCAGGAAAGGGCGTCTGGCCTTTGGCGTGCTTGACGGACGGCTCGTACCCTGTGACAAAGATAATTCGGCATCCTTTATGAGCTTGAAGACACATGTTCGACCGCCCGCCCCGCCAGGGCTACCGCGCTCCCGAGATCACCAAGGCCAACGTTACCGCCACTGTGAAGTGGTTCAACCCCACCAAGGGGTTCGGCTTCGTGTCCCCCGAGGACGGTTCGCCCGACGCCTTCCTGCACGTCTCCGCGGTTCAGGCCGCCGGCTATGACGCGCTCGACGAAGGCGCGACCATCGTTTGCGACCTCGCCCGCGGCCCGAAGGGCCCGCAGGTTGCTTCCATTCAATCCGTGGACACGTCCACCGCGTCCCGCGCTCCGGCCCGTCCGGCCCGCGCGGGCGCCGGCGGCGGCTTTGGCGGCGGCGGCTATGACCGTGGCGGCTACGGCGGCGGCGGCGGCGGTTACGACCGCGGCGGCTGGGGCAACGACGCCGGCGGCGGCGAAGAGGTCGACGGCACCGTCAAGTGGTTCAACGCCGACAAGGGCTTCGGCTTCATCACGCCGAGCACCGGTGGCAAGGACGTCTTCGTCCATGTGAACGTTCTGCGTCGCTCCGGCATGCAGTCGCTCCAGGAAGGCGATCAGGTGCGCGTGACCGTCCGCCAGGGCCAGAAGGGTCCTGAGGCCGGCAAGGTCGAGTACCGCTAAGCCTCTTCAGCCTTTGAAGAACGGCCGGGGCGCCTCCGCAAGGAGGCGCCCCGGTTCGTTTCCGGGCCGCCGATGCCATTGCCCAAGGCTCCGGCGTCGTTGTGGTGAATCCCCATCTTGCCCAAACCTTGTGCATGCTGCGACAGTGCCAGGGCGGCATGGACCCGCGGGTCCCGGGACACGGCGGTGTGGGGGCGTGCCGACGGCGCGGAACGTCCATCGCCGGTGCGACAGAATGGCCCGTCCGCTGGGCATCCCGGCCGAGACTGTGGGGGAGGGTGAAGAGGTGAGGGAAGGCATGAGGAACGATCCGCCGGGCTTCCGGCCCCAGGATGCCGCAACGCTGCGGTCCAACGCGCTGTTCGGGCGCCTGCCCGACCGCTCTCTGGAACTTCTCGTCAGCACCGCGCAGGTGCGCACGGTGCCGCGCGGCACCACCCTGTTCGTTCAGGACGAGGACGCCGACCGCTTCTTCGCGCTGCTCGACGGCTGGGTGAAGCTTTACCGCCTGACCCGCGACGGGGCGGAGGCGGTGGTGACCATCGTCGCCCCCGGCGAGACCTTCGCCGAGGCCGCCATGTTCGCCAGCGGCAAGTTCCCGGTCTGCGCGGAGGCGGTGGCCGACTCGCGCGTCATGACCCTGACGGCGGAGGGCTTCGCCCGCTGCCTGCGCGAGGACGACCAGATCGCCTTCGCCATGCTGGGGTCGCTGTCGGTGCGGCTGCGCCATCTCGTTCAGCAGATCGAGCAGTTGCAGGTGCAGCCGACGGCGCAGCGGGTCGGCAGCTTCCTGCTGCGCTTCTGTCCGGAGGGGGGCGGCGCCACCAGCTTCGCGCTGCCCTTCGACAAGGCGCTGATCGCTCGGCGCCTCGGCATGCAGCCGGAAACCTTCTCCCGCGCGCTGGCGAAGCTGCGCGGCGTTGGGGTGGAGACACAGGGCGGGACGGTGTCCGTCGCCGACCTAGACGCGTTGCGCCGCTTCTGCAACGCCGATGCCGCGGGTGGCGACCACGGCGGCTGATGGGCGGGGCGCAGTTTGGGGTTGTCATCGGTCTCGGTGCCTTGCCGATGAAGGGTTGTGGCAGGCCGCAGGAGCATGTTCACGCGCGGCGGCCCTGTGATATCCTCCCGCGACCGGACACTGCCGGCGGTGCGGAGGGAGTTCGATGAGCGACGAGTTTCTTTTCGCCGACGACGAGCCGGGTATCGAGGCCGACACGGCGAGGGAAACGGCGCCGGAGCCCGTCGATCCATGGATCATCCTGATCGTCGACGACGATCCCGCGATCCACGCGACCACCAAGATGGTCCTGCGCGGCTTCACCTTCGAAGGCCGTCCGGCGCAGTTCCTGTCCGCCGGAACCGCGGCGGAGGCGCGCAGCCTGCTGGAGCAGAACCCAGCCATCGCCGTGGTGCTTCTGGACGTGGTGATGGAATCGGACGACGCCGGTCTGCGGCTGGTGCGCATGATCCGCAGCGAGCTGAACAACCGGCGGGTGCGCATCATCTTGCGCACCGGCCAGCCGGGGCAGGCGCCGGAACGCGACGTCATCCTCAACTACGACATCAACGACTACAAATCGAAGACGGAGCTGACGGCGCAGAAGCTGTTCACCTCGGTCGTCGCCGCCCTGCGCGGCTATCAGGACATCACCGCCATCGAGGACCACCGCCAGGGGCTGGAGCGCATCCTGGACGCCTCCTCCGCCCTGCTCGACAAGCGGACCATGGCGGAGTTCGTCCGCGGCGCGGTGGCGAAGATCGCCGAGATCTGCCCGCCCTGCGACGGGATCGCCCTGTGCAGCCGCTGGACGGAGGAGGAAACCGGTGGTGCCGCGCGCGACCCGCTGGTCCTGGGGGCCGGCGGCATCCATGCGGCGGCGGAGGGCAAGCCGGTGCGCGCCGCCCTTCCGGCGGAGGCGGCGGAGGCGGTGACGCAGGCGCTGGCCGACGGGCGGAACCGGTATGAGCGGGAGCGCAGCCTGCTGGTCTTCCGCTCCACCTCGCGGCACCACGACACCGTGTTCCACATCAGCCACCGGCGCCCCCTGACGGAGGACGAGCGGCGGCTGCTGGAGGTCTTCTGCTCCAAGGTCGCGGTCGGCTTCGACAACGTGCATCTGTACGAGGAGCTGACGGCGCTGAACCGCAACTTGGAAAACCAGGTGGCCGACCGCACCAGCGAGCTGGTGGCCGCGACCGAGGCGGCGGAGGCGGCAAGGGCGGAGGCGGAGGCGGCCAATCAGGCCAAGTCGCTGTTCCTGGCGACGATGAGCCACGAGATCCGCACCCCGATGAACGGCGTCCAGGGCATGCTGGAGCTTCTGGAATACACGCCGCTGACCCCCGAGCAGCAGGAACTGGTCTCCGTCGTGCGCGATTCGGCGGGGGCGCTGCTGACCATCATCAACGACATCCTGGACTTCTCGAAGATCGAGGCTGGGCGGCTGGATCTGGAGCGCGCCCCGGTGTCGCTGTCGTCGGTGGTGGAGGGAGTGGCCGAGACGCTGGCCCCGGCGGCGCGACAGAAGGACCTGACGTTGGTCACCTACGTCGATCCCGACCTGCCGCCGCTGGTCATGGGCGATTCGGTGCGCATCCGGCAGGTGCTGTTCAACATCGCCGGCAATGCCGTGAAGTTCACCCCCTCCGGCTCGGTCCGCATCCGCGCCGAGCTGGCGCGGTTCGAGGACGGGCGGGCGACCATCCGGATCACCGTGACCGACACCGGCATCGGCATCGCCACGGAAGCGCAGGCCCAGCTGTTCCGCTCCTTCACCCAGGCGGAAGCCTCGACCACCCGGCGCTTCGGCGGCACCGGGCTGGGTCTGTCGATCTGCCGTCGTCTCGCCGAGCTGATGGGCGGCGAAGTCGGAATGACGAGCGAGCCCGGCCGCGGTTCCACCTTCTGGTTCACCTTCACCGCCGATCTTGCCGCGGACGGCGACGCCGCGGGCGTCGCGGCTCCGCCGCTGGCCGGGCTGTCGGTGCTGCTCCTGGCCTCCGATGCGGAAGAACGGCGGTTCCTCGCCCGCTACCTGAACACCGACGGTGCCGTGCTGCTGGACGCGCCGAACGCGGTGGCGGGGATGCGGGCCCTGCCGCCCGGCACGCCCTGCGACGTCGTGCTCACCACTTCGGAAGCGGATTTGCAGGCGCTGGACACCGCAGCGCTTGGGCTGGCGCGCGGGCGGGTGCTGCTGGGCGGGCGTGGCTCCCTGATCGACGCGGTCGGTCTGGCCCGCCCGGTGCGCCGCGGCCATCTGGTGCGCGCCGTGCTGGCCGCCGCGGGCCGCGGGCCGGCGGTCGAGGCCGAGGTGGGGCATCCCGGCCCGGCCGGAGCGTCCCAGGCGGCAGATGGAACGGCGACCCCGCCGCGCATCCTGGTGGCCGAGGACCATCCGACCAACCGACAGGTCATCCAGCGGCAGCTCGCCCTGCTCGGCCATACGGCGGATATGGCGGAGGACGGCGTCCAGGCGCTGGCCCTGTGGCGCGCCGGCGATTACGCGCTTCTGCTGACCGACTGCCAGATGCCGGAGATGGACGGCTTCGAGCTGACCCGCCTGATCCGTTCCGAGGAGGCGGCGAAAGGGCGCCCGCGCCTGCCCATCATCGCGGTCACCGCCAACGCCATGGCCGGCGAGGCCCAGCGCTGCCTGTCCGCGGGGATGGACGACGCCGTGTCGAAGCCGGTGGAGATCGGCCAGCTTCGCCGCTTGCTGGACCGCCACTTGCCGTCCATGCCCGCGTCCGAACCGGCGCCGGTTCCCTCGGCATCCGTCGCGACGCCGGACTACCGCCCCGACGCGCCGCCCATCGACGTGGGCGTGCTGGCGACGCTGTTCGATGGGGACATGGAGTTCGTCGGGCAGTTGCTGCAGGAGTTCATCATCTCCAACAGCGCCAGCCGCGACCGTCTGGTCGCCGCCCACGCGGCGGAGGATTGGGACGGCGTGCGTCAGGCCGCCCACAAGCTGGCGGGGTCCTCCCGCACGGTGGGCGCGCGCGATCTCGCCGCGGCGAGCGACGCCATCGAGCTGGCCTGCGTGGACCGGAGGCTGGACGGCATCGGCGGGCTGGTCGCCCGCGCCGACCATGAACTTGGCCGTGCCGCCGCCTACATTCATGGGATGGCGCCGGCTTAGCGAGCCGGCGCCATCCCCATCAGTCGATCAGGCGGCCATCGGCCGCAGGGCGCGGTCACGGACCAGCGCGTTGAACCGCTGTTCGAAGCCGGCCTTCGCCTCGTCTGGCAGCTCGAAACGGACGTGGCAGCTCTGGGTCTCGACCGTCACGACGGTGAAGGGCAGGGGCATGCCGAAGCTGTCGATGTGCAGCGTGCCCCGCGCGCCGTTCGTGGCGCCGTCCCACACCTGCAGCGCAGCACCGCTGGAGGACAGGTTGTGCAGGCGGCAGATCCGATTGCCGGCGGGGGTGTCGGCGCGGGCGGGCAGTTCCACCGCGTAGCGGGCCTCGCGGCGACGGTCCACCTCGCTCATCGAGGTGCGGACGACACGGACCAGGATGCCGCGCAGCTCGTCGATGCTCCCCGAGACGTCGTCGGCGACGGTGCGCACGTCGGACGCGCGGTCGCCGGTGGCCTGCGCTTCGCTGGAGACCTCGGCGATGCGGCGGGAGACCTCGCGCGCGGCGTCGGCGGTCTGGTTGACGTTCCGGCTGATCTCCTGGGTCGCGGCAGCCTGTTCCTCCATCGCGGCGGCGATGGCGGCGGCCACCTGATCGACCTCGGTGATGCTGTCGGTGATGGTGGAGACGGCGGCCACGGCCCCGCCGGTCGCGGCCTGGATCTCGCCGATCTGGGTGGCGATGTCCTCGGTCGCCTGCGCGGTCTGGTTCGCCAGATTCTTCACCTCGCTGGCCACCACGGCGAAGCCCTTGCCGGCTTCCCCGGCCCGTGCCGCTTCGATGGTGGCGTTCAGCGCCAGAAGGTTGGTTTGGCTGGCGATCGTCTGAATGAGCTGGGCGACGTCACCGATCTTCTGCACGGCGTTGGACAGCGACTGGATGGTGCCGCGCGCCAGATCGCCCTTCTCCACGGCGATTCGGGTGATGCTGCTGGCCTGCGCCACCTGGGTGCCGATCTCGCGGATCGAAGCGGCCAGTTCCTCCGAGGCGGCGGCGACGGTCTGGGCGTTGCGCAGGGCCTGCTCCGCGGCGGCGGCCACGGACTGGCTGTTCGCCCCGACGGCGTCCGCCGACCGGGCCATGGCCGCGGCGTTGCCTTCCATCTGCCCGGTGCGCTCGGCCACCCGGTCCACGGCGTTGCGGGTTTCGCGCTCCACCGTCTGGGCCATGTTCTCCAGCGCGTCGCGCTTGGCGATCTCGGCCTGCTCGCGCTGCCGTTCCTGCTCCTGGCGCATGCGCTGGTTCTCCAGCCCGTTGGCCTTGAACACCTCCACCGCGCGGGCCATCGCGCCGATCTCGTCGTGCCCGCCGCTTCCCGGCACCGGTTCGGCGTAGTCCCCATCGGCGATACGCCGCATCGCGGCGGTCAGGCGCCCGACTGGGCCGACGACGCGGCGGACCACCACCATCACGCCCAGCAGCACCATGGCGATGCCGACGGCCAGCAGCGTCCAGGCGGTCATGCTGGCCATGTCGTAGGTCTTCTGGGCCGCCTCATAATTCTCGCCGGCGACGCGCACCTGGAGGTCGATCAGCAGGCCGATGCGGTCGGTGACGGGGTCGATGGTCTGGTACAGCTCCTTCCGGACAAAGCCATCCAGCGCCCGGCCGTCCTTGTCCGACAGGATGCCGATCAGCCGCTCGATCAGGATGTCGGCCTTGGCCATATCCGGCTTGATCTGATCGACGAGGGCCTGTTCCTCGGCGTTGAGCGGGTTGGCCAGATAGGCGGACCAGTGCGACCGGATGTCCTCCTTCGCCTTGCGGGTCGACGCCAAGCTTTCGTCCCAGGTGAAGTTGCCGTTGCGGGCCTTGTGCGAGGCGTCGACGATGAAGACGGCGTAGGCGTCCGAGATGATCTTCAGGTTGCGCAGCGGCAGCACGCGCTCGTCATGCACCGACCGCAGGTCGGCGTTCGCCATGTTGAGTGCGCGCAGCCCGACGACGTCGCTGACGGCGAGCAGAAGGCCGAGAAGATTCAGGACCACAAGAAGAAGGATTTTGATGGAGAGGCGCATTGCAAACTTCCCGCGGATTTCGACAGGCACCCGCTTTTTTCCATCGTCGTGCGACGGTGCGGGTTTCGGAGGCGACAGGCGTGGACGGAACGAAAAAATCGCCGTCCGCGGGATGGGCGCGAACGGCGATTCCTTGCTTCTGCTCTGCACAGCAGGCCGGGCGATCCGGGCCCTGTCCGAACAGCCGGTGGGTGTTTACGGGCGGTGCCCCGTGTCCAACCCCTCGGACGTCAATGGACCTTGACCTCGTTCCCATGATCGCGGCGGTAGATGTGCACATGGTAGGCGGCCATCGGATTGCCCCGGACATACTCCAGCAGACGGCGTTCCATGTCCGGCGTGGCGTTGCGGATCAGCATCTGCCAAGCCGGCTCCATCGTGGCGCGCTGGGTCTCGTTGTGCGGCAGCATGATGAAGCCTGCCCATTCTGGCCGGAAGTCGGCGAGATAGCTTTCGGCATAATGCCGCATCATGGACGCGTCGTTGACGTTGACCGACTTCATGTTCTCGAAGCAGACACGAAGCTGCATGTTCCGTCTCCCTCGTTCCGCGGGTCTCGATACAACGGATATGTGCAGTCTTCGTCCCTTCTGCACCCGCTGGGCGGGCTGAAAATTCGGATGGGAGCAACGAAGAAAACCCCTCCCCGCGGAGCGGGAAGGGGTTTCAGTCATGGCGGATAGGAGAGGGAGACGACCGGCGGACCAGCGGCGAAGGCCGTAGGACCGCCGGTGCGTTCCTCAACCAAACTTATAACTGATGCCGTAGCCGCCCCGCGGGTAGTCCCACTGAATATTTTCCTTGTCCTGGCAGACCACACGGCAGGTGCCGCATTCCAGGCAGCCGTCGGTGGCCAGCGTCACGCTGCCGGTCTCGTTCTTCGTGTAGCAGGCCGCCGGGCAGCAGACGGTGCAGGCCTGGGACTCGCAGGACTTGCAGACCGCGTCGTTGCGGATCTGGATGTGCGGCCGGCTCTCGTCGACGATGTAGCGGTTCTGGTACAGCTTCTCTTCGATCTTGACCACGATGCTCATCGCACGGCCCTCACCAGCTTGATTGCGTCGCCGACCAGACCCATGATCGAGCGCTTCTTGACGAAGGACTTCATGATCTCCTTCTCCTTCGTCTTCTTGTCCACGCTGTCCACGGTGAACCAGCTGTGGGCGGCGGCGGTCAGCGTGTCGGGATAGGCGCCGAAGAACTGCTTGTTCTCGTGCATGATGCCCGGCAGGTTCCGGTACTTCTTCAGGTCCTTCATGATGAAGCTGTCGTCCAGCTTCTTCTTGTAGGCGGCGAGGTTGGCGGCGTTGAAGGGCTTGCCGGCCTGCTTCAGCTCGATCACCGTCTCCGCCGCCATGCGGCCCGACGCCATGGCGAGGTTGGAGCCTTCGCGGTGCGCGGCGTTGTTGAAGTGGGCGGCGTCGCCGACCACCATCCAGCCGTCGCCGTAGAGCTGCGGAACCGCCTTGTAGCCGCCCTCGGGGATCATGTGGGCGGCGTATTCCTTCATCTCCGCCCCTTCGATCAGCGGCTTGATGACGGGGTGGTTCTTCAGGTCCTCCAGCATCTTGTAGGGCGGGATGGCGCCCTCCTTGAAGTCGGAGATCAGGCAGCCGATGCCGATCGTCAGCGATTCCTTGTTGGTGTAGAGGAACGCCGTGCCGACCATGCCCTTGGTCACCTTGCCCATGATCTCGATGACCACGCCCTCTTCGTCCTTCAGGCCGAAGCGCTGCTGGATCAGCTCGGGGTCGATGAACAGGATCTCCTTGACGGCCAGCGCGACGTTCTGCGGCGCCAGCTCCTGCTGGAAGCCGGTGCGGCGGGCCAGCAGGGCGTTCACGCCGTCGGCCATGATGACCACGTCGGCGTGGATCTCGCCGCCCTCGCGGTCGGTGCGCACGCCGATCACCTTGCCCGAGGCGTCGCGAATCAGCTCCGTCACCGTGGTCTCGCAGATCTGCAGGCCGCCGGCCTCGCGGATCTTCTCGGAGAACCACTTGTCGATGTTGGCGCGGATGATCGTGTAGCGGTTCGGTTTGTCGCTGTTGAAAGCCTCCGACCGGTAGTTGGTGCCGATGTAGTTGTCGTCGCCGAGCAGCCAGATGCGCTGTTCGATGATGTGGCGCTCGGTCGGGCAATCCTCGCGGAAGTCCGGGATGATCTTTTCCAGCTCGGCGGCGTACATGATGCCGCCCTGGACGTTCTTGGCGCCGGGATACTCCCCGCGCTCGAGCTGAAGAACGTTGAGGCCCTGCTTGGCCAGCGTGTAGGCCGCCGCGTTGCCGGACGGGCCGGCACCGATGACGATGGCGTCGAACTTTTCGACCATGGTCCTTGTGGCTCCTGTTCGTCCGGTTGCTTAGCCGGCCAGCCGGTTGACCGACAGGCGCTTGCCGAAAGCGTCGGTCAGGGCCGGCAGGATGGTCAGCGCGTCGCCGACCAGCCCGAGATGGGCGAAGTCGAAGATCGGCGCGTTGGGGTCGGTGTTGATGGCCAGGATCAGGTCGGACTTCTCCATGCCGACCCGGTGCTGGATGGCGCCGGAGATGCCGGCGGCGATGTAGAGCTTCGGGCGCACCGTCTTGCCGGTCTGCCCGACCTGACGGTCGAAGCCGGTCCAGCCGGCCTGGACCAGCGGACGGGTCACCCCGACCTCGCCGCCCAGAACCTTGGCGAGGTCGAAGACCAGCTTCAGGTTCTCCGGCTTGCCCAACCCCTTGCCCGCCGCGACGATGATGTCGGCGAAGGCGAGCTGTGCCTCGTTCTGCTCGCGGTCGGCGATGAAGCTCAGCACCTTGGTGATGACGTCGGTCTCGCGCAGGTTCGGAAACACCTCGACGACGCGGCCGGTGCGGCTGTCGTCGCGGTCGGGCATCGACATCACGCGCGGGCGCACCGTGGCCATCTGCGGCCGGTAGGCCAGCGTCTGGATGGTGCAGAGCAGGGTGCCGCCGAAGGTCGGGCGGGTGGCCGCCAGCGACCGGTTGTCCATATAGATGTCCAGCTCGGTGCAGTCGGCGGTCAGGCCGGTGGCGAGCGTGGTGGCGATGGCGCCGGCGAGGTCGCGGCCCAGCGTGGTGGCGCCCAGCAGCACGATCTCCGGCTTGTAGGTGTTGACCACGTCGGTCATCACCCGCGTGTAGGGATCGGTGCGGTAGTCGGCCAGGACCGGGTCGGTCACCTTGTAGACGACGTCGGCGCCGTAGGTGAAGGCGTCGCCGCAGATGGCGTTCAGCTCCGGGCTGTCGGCGCCCAGAACCACGGCCCCCACCTCGACCCCCAGCTTGTCGGCGAGCTTGCGGGCCTCGCCCACCAGCTCCCACGACACGGAATGGACGGAGCCGCGCTCCTGCTCCACGATCACCCAGATGCCCTTGTATTCCTTCAGGTGCTCGGGAAGTTGGAACTTGCGTCCCTGCGGCTTGCTTGGTTCGCTCATCGGGATGTCTCCGGCGGAGGATTCGTCAGGAACGGCGCGTCAAGGCCAGCGCGTCACAGGCCGGCGGCGGCGCGGGCGAGCAGCTCGTCGGCGAGTTTCGGCTGGGCGCCGAAGATGGCTTCCACGGCGGCGGCGGCCTGGGCCTCCGCTGTGGGGGTCTCGGCCTCGACCATCGTCGCCTTCTGGGCGCGCGGCTTCGGCACGAAGACCTTCGACACGACGGTGGGCGAGCCCTTCAGCCCGACCTTCGTCTCTTCGGCGCCGGTGGTGTCCTTGTTCCAGGTCTTCAGGCCGTAGCGGGCGGCGCGGAACATGTCGTCCATCTTGCCGAAGCGGATGGTGTTCGTGCCTTCCAGCATCGTGATCATGCAGGGCAGGGCGGTCTTCAGCACCTGCACGCCGCCTTCGGAGCGGCGGTGCACGACGATCTCCCTGGCGGCCTGGTCGATCGATTCGATCTTCGTGATGTAGGTGAGCTGCTGGAAACCCAGCCGCGTGGCGATGCCCGGACCGACCTGCGCGGTGTCGCCGTCGACCGTCTGCTTGCCGCAGAAGACCAGGTCGACCGTCTCCTCCTCCGACAGCTTCCGGATCGCCGAGGTCAGGGCGTAGGAGGTCGCCAGCGTGTCCGATCCCGCGAACTTGCGGTCGGTCAGCAGCACCGCGTCGTCGGCGCCCAGCGACAGCGCCTTGCGCAGCGAGGTTTCGGCCATCGGCGGCCCCATGGTCAGGACGGTGACGCGCGCGCCGACCTTGTCCTTGATCCGCAGCGCCTCCTCCAGCGAGAAGAGGTCGAAGGGGTTGATGATGGCCGGGACGCCCTGACGCATGATCGTGTTCGTCACGGGGTGGATGCGGATCTGGGCGCTGTCGGGCACCTGTTTGATACAGACAACGATGTGCATCCCGGTCTCCTTGACATTCCGCCGCCTGTCGCGCGGCGTGGCTATGGTCTTACCAGCAAGCGGCGTGCCATATTGAGTTGTTGCGGTAAGTTGTTGTATTGAATGATTTTTATGGCTGTTGAGAGATTGTCGCAAAAACGACAAAGAGCGGACGTGTCGGCTTCTCAACAGGGGGCTTCCGTTGTGGCCCGACCCGATCCCCGACCTCCGCCCGGCCTCTGTCGCCTACTGGACAAACCCGACAACGGCCGCCCAGGGGAAAGGATGACTGGAAAGCAGAACGGCCCGCGGACGCTCGCCGGGAGGGGCGGGTCCGCAGGCCGTCTTGGACACGAACGTTGAAACGGATCAGGTCGGCAGCAGGGAGTCCAGTGGGACGAAGCGGTCGGCCATCTTGCGCGCTTCCTCCTGATGGACCTTGAATGTCTTCTCGGCGATGGCGTTGGACGCCACGAAGTCCTGATAGGCGCGCTCCAGATGGGCGCTGTAGCGGGCGGCCATGCCCTCGTCGTCGAGCCCTTCCATGCCGGTGTCGGAGGACAGATAGTCGTGGAAGCGCTGCAGGATGTGCAGGCGGTTCACGTTCACCACGCGCTGTTCGTAGGTGACGCCGAGGAAGCGCAGGAAGTCCTCCGCGGTCTCCAGATCCTCCAGATCGTCCTTGAAGCTCATGGCGGGGTCCTTTCCGTTCAGATGACGTAGTGATCGGCGCGGGCGCCGATGTCGGGAGGGTGGGGGTCGGGAGTGTCGTGTTTGCCGCAGGCGTCCTGATCGCACAGGTTGCCGCAGCTCCGGCAGACGATGCCGTCGAGCGGCAGGTCGTCCAGCCGGATCGCGCTTAGCGGCGGAGCGGGGCGCGTGGCCTCCTCCGCCGCGTGGGCTTCCAGCCGGGCCTCGATGCGGTTGATGTGGTCGATCAGGCAGGCGATGGCCTTGCCGACCGGGTCGGGCATCAGATGGTGGTCGAGGTCGATGCCGTGGGCGGCCAGCCGGCGCTGGGTGTCCGGTCGGACGACACGGCCGGGGATGCCGACCACTGTCATGCCCTCCGGCACGTCCTTGGTCACCACGGAGTTGGCGCCGACGCGGCACTGGGCGCCTACGGTGATCGGCCCCAGGATCTTGGCGCCGGACCCGACCAGCACGCCGTCGCCCAGCGTCGGGTGCCGCTTGCCCTTGGTCCAGGAGGTGCCGCCCAGCGTCACCCCGTGGTAGAGCGTCACGTCGTCGCCGACCTCCGCCGTTTCGCCGATGACGACGCCGGCCCCGTGGTCGATGAAGAAGCGGCGGCCAATGGTGGCGCCGGGGTGGATGTCGATGTTGGTCAGGGCGCGGGCCAGATAGGACAGGAAGCGCGCCGGCCAGCGCAGACCCCGCCGCCACGCGGCGTTGGACAGCCGGTGGACCACCAGCGCGTGGATGCCGGGGTAGCAGGTCAGCACGTCGAAGACGTTGCGCGCCGCCGGGTCGCGGTCGAAGACGCAGGCGACATCCTCGCGCAGCAGCCGCCAGAGGCTGGTCTCATTCATGGCGAGGTCCGGGTGGGCGTCGATCGCGGCCATGGGGTCCTCCGGATCACGAAGTGACGACGCTCCAGCGTGTGGCGTCGTCGTGGAAGGCGACCAGCTCCTCCGCCGTCGGGGCGCGCTTGGCGCGGGTGGCGAGGGCGCGGACCCGCGGCAGCACCGCCTGGGCGATGGCGTCGTCGCAGGCGATGCCGAGCTGGCCGTAGGCCATCTTCACGCCAGCCGTGCCGGAATGCTTGCCCAGCACGATGCGATGCTCACGCCCCACCTCGGCGGGGTCGAAATTCTGGTAGGTGGCGCGGTCGCGCAGCAGCCCGTCTACGTGGATGCCGGCCTCGTGCGTGAAGACGGCGTCGCCGACGATCGACTTGTTGACCGCCACGGGCCGGTTGGAGGCGCGCTCCACGAGGTCGGAGATCGCCCCCAGCGCGCGGGTGTCCACACCGGTGTGCAGCCCGTAGAGCACCTTCAGCGACACCACCACCTCCTCCAGCGGGGCGTTGCCGGCGCGCTCGCCCAGCCCGTTGACAGTGGTATTGACCTGGGTCGCCCCGCCCAGCACGGCGGCCAGAGAGTTGGCGTTGGCGAGGCCGAGGTCGTCGTGGGAATGGATCTCGATCTCCAGGTCGGTGGCCCGGCGCAGCCGTTCGATGCAGGCGCGCGTCTGGAAGGGATCGAGCACGCCCAGCGTGTCGGCGAAGCGGAAGCGGCGGGCGCCGGCCTCCTGCGCCACCGTCGCGGCGGCGATCAGGAAATCCATGTCGGCGCGCGAGGAGTCCTCACCGCCCAGGCTGACCTCCAGCCCGTGGTCGCGGGCCGTCTTGACCTTGCGTTCGATCTCCGCCAAGGCCCAGGCGCGGCTGCGCTTCAGCTTTTTGGTGATGTGGATGTCGGAGACGGGCATCGACAGGTTGACGAAGCCGACCTTGCAGTCCAGCGCCGCCTTCAGGTCGGTGTCGTGCATGCGGCACCAGACCATCAGCCGGGCCTTCAGTCCCAGCGCGGCCACGGCGCGGATGCCCTCGCGCTCCTCCGGCCCCATAGCGGGGATACCGATCTCCAGTTCCGGCACGCCGGCCTCGTCGAGCGCGCGGGCGATGGCGATCTTCTCGTCGAGCGTGAAGGCGACCCCCGCCGTCTGCTCCCCGTCGCGCAGCGTCGTGTCGTTGATGATGGTGGAACCGGCCATCGGCATTCGGTCTGTCTCTTATACACATCTCCGAGCCCACGAGACTATAAC
>NZ_JAUQTX010000079.1:0-25275 GCF_059803775.1 Azospirillum sp. UFLA03-27
GCGTATAATCGTCGGCAGCGTCAGATGTGTATAAGAGACAGGCTCGACCCAGGGGCTGACCGACCGCGCCAAGCGCGACCTGATGAGCCCGGAGGTCGACCGGCTGCGCACCGAGGACGCCATGGGCCGGCTCGACCCGCTGCAGCAACGCGACCTGCTCCGCAAGCAGCAGGACCTCCGCCAGTACGGCCCCGGCCCCCTGGGCTACTGATCATCCCCGGTTCTTGAAGCCCGCCACCCTGGTCACTTGACCCCACCCCGCGCAGCGGCCATACCGGCCCGGTGCTGCGCAAGAGACGTTGGGGAAAAGGGGTAGGGAATGGTGGCGATCCGGTCGGTTCTTCTGGCGCTCGCATTGATCGGCGCCGGTGCCGCGCCCGCGCTGGCGCGGATGACGGTGACCGGGCCGTTCGGCACCGGCCTGACCGAACCGGTGTGGGTGCTCCAGCATTTGCTGGGCTTCCTCGCCATCGGGCTGTGGAGCGGGCAGAACGGCGGCCCTTCGGTCTGGCAGCTTCCGGTGGCGGCGCTGACCGCGGTGCTGGCCGCCGGGCTGGCCGCGCAGATCGGCATCCGTTTGCCCTACGCCGCGGAAGGGCTGTCGGCGTCGCTGATCCTGATGGGCGGACTGGTCGCCCTCGGGCTGAAGGCTCCGTTGGCCCTGGGTGTGCTGACGGTCGCTGCGGCGGGGGCCTTCCACGGCTATGTGCACATGGGTGGGCCGCTGTTCTGGGCCGGGCTGTCGTCCGGCGTGCTGCTGGTCATCGGCGCCGGGCTGGGCCTGTCGGTGGCGGTGGGGCAGGCGGCGTCGGGCCGAGTCGTGCAAATGTGTGGCGGCGCGGTAGCACTCGCCGGGGTTCTTGATCTGGCGGGCGTCTTTTAAGCCCCCGACGCCTTGAAAAAGCCCGGCTGCGGGTATTCTTGTAAGAGCGTGTCCAACACACGCCGCCGATGGCCCAATGCCGCCGGGACGGCTGGCCAGCAGGAAAGGTGGACCCGCCGGTGCTGCGCGCAGGAGCCAACCCCCGCCTTTCCTCCCAAGGTCTTCCCAGCCGCCGCCATCTCCTGGCCGGTGTCGCGGGGGCCGCTCTGCTCGGCCTGCTGCCGCGGGGTGCCGAGGCGCAGGACATCCGCTATTTCCGGATCGGCACGGGCACCACGTCGGGCACCTATTTCCCGATCGGCGGGCTGATCGCCAACGCCATCTCCAATCCGCCCGGCTCGCGCCCCTGCGACCGCGGGGGAAGCTGCGGCGTGCCGGGTCTGATCGCGGTGGCGCAGGCGACGCTCGGCTCGGTGGAGAACATTGAGCTGCTGCGCTCCGGCGCGGTCGAGGCCGGGATGTCCCAGGCCGACATCGCCTATTGGGCCTACACCGGCTCCGGCATCTTCCACGGCAAGGCGCCCTTCGAGGGGCTGCGCTCCATCGGCATGCTCTACGCGGAGGCGATCCAGCTCGTCGTGCGCGCCGACAGCGACCTTCACGGCGTGGCCGACCTCAAGGGCAAGGCCGTCTCGCTGGGGGAGGAGGGCTCCGGCGTGCTGGTGGAGGCGCGGGCGATCCTCGACGCCTTCGGCGTGAAGGAGGCGGAGCTGCGGCCCCCGGCCTACCTGAAGCCCGGCACCGCGGCGGACCGGCTGGCCAAGAAGGAGCTGGACGCCTTCTTCATGGTCGGCGGCTTTCCGGTGGCGGCGGTCACCGACGTGGCGAACCGCGAGCCGATCCGCCTGATCCCGCTCGACGGCGAGGTCGCCGACGGGCTGCGAATCCGCCAGCGCTTCTACATGGACCAGACCATCCCCGCCGACACCTACCCCGGCGTCCCGGAGATCCACACGCTGGGGGTGGGGGCGGAGCTGCTGGTCCGCGCCGATCGCGACCCCACCCTGATCCACGGCGTCACCAAGGCGCTGTGGCACGAGAACACCCGCCGCCTGCTGATCGAGGGTCACCCCAAGGGGCGCAGCTTCGACGCCACCAAGGCGGTCGCCAACGTCTCCGTCCCGCTGCACCCGGGCGCCGAGCGCTACTACCGCGAGGTCGGGCTGATCGGCAACGCCGCCAACGAACCGACCGGCGGGGCGACGCCCTGACGTCGTCCTATTCCGGGTCCTATTGGGGGTCGCGCTCGTCCGCGTAGAGGTCCCAGGGCTCCGCCTTGGCGGCGGCCACCCATTCCGCCATGGCCGGCAGCTCCATCACCGCCCGCGCGTAGTCGCCGCACAGCCCGTCCATCTCCACCCCGTAGGTGAGGAGGCGCGTCACCACCGGCGCGTACATGGCGTCGGCGATGGAGAAGCCGCCGAACAGGAAGGGGCCGCCCGCCCCGAAGCGGGACCGCGCGTCGTGCCACAGGGCGAAGACGCGGGCGATGTCGGCCTCGCTTTCGGCGTTGCGGCCCACGCCGGGGCGGAAGGCCTTGAGGTCCATGGACATGAAGTTGCGCAGGGCGGCGAAGCCCGAATGCATCTCCGCCGAGACCGACCGCGCCACCGCGCGGGCGTGGACGTCCGCCGGCCAGAGGGCAGCCTCAGGGAAGGACTCCGCCAGATACTCGCAGATCGCCAGCGAGTCCCAGATCACCCGGTCGCCGTGCCGCAGACAGGGCACCCGGCCGGAGGGCGAATGCTCCGCGATGCGGGCCGCGGTGCCGGGCTGGCGCAGCGGGATGACGATCTCGCGGAAGGGCCGGCCGGTCCGCTTCAGCGCCAGCCAGGGCCGCAGGGACCAGGAGGAGAAGGCCTTGTTGCCGATGACCAGCGTCAGGTCGTCCATGGATGCGCCTCGGTCGCGAAGGAAGAGGGTGGCGGAGCATGCCTGTCCTGCGACCTTGCGGCAAGCCGGCACGCAATCCCCCTTTTCAGGGGCGCCCCGGCGCGCCATGCTTTCCATCACTGTTTCCGTTTCCTGACGAAGGACGCCCGCCTTGCTCGCCACCCTGCTCGCCACGGCCGGCCCCGGCACCGTGACCATCACCCCGCTGAACAAGGCCGGCCTCGCCACGTGGCTGGAGGGTCAGCCGCCCGCCACCGCGGCCTGGGTCAAGGCTGTGAACTTTACGGGGGAGGCCGGTTCCACCGCGTTCCTGCCAGGGGAGGGCGGAGCGGTCGCCCGCGTGCTGGCCGGCGTGTCGGCGTTGGATGACCTGTGGGGCCTCGCCGGGCTGCCCGCTGGCCTGCCGCCGGGGAACTACCAGCTGGACGAGGCGGTGGACGCCGCGCTCGAACGCCGCGCCGCCACCCGTCTGGCGCTGGGCTGGGCGCTCGGCAGCTACGGCTTCGGGCGCTACAAGGCGTCGGAGAAGTCCTTCGCCAACCTCGTCTGGCCCCAGCACGCCGACCAGGGCGAGGTGCAGCGCACCGCCACCGCGACCTATCTGCTGCGTGACCTCGTCAACACGCCGGCCAACGACCTCGGCCCGGCGGAGCTGGCTGCCGCCGCCGCCGCGCTGGCGTCGGAGTTCGAGGCGGGGCTGGACGTCATCGTCGGCGACGGTCTGCTTGACCGCGATTATCCGGCCATCCATGCGGTGGGCCGGGCCAGCCCGCGCGCGCCGCGGCTGATCGATCTGCGCTGGGGCAACCCGACGCACCCGAAGGTGACCATCGTCGGCAAGGGCGTCTGCTTCGACAGCGGCGGGCTGGACATCAAGCCGTCGTCGGGCATGCTGCTGATGAAGAAGGACATGGGCGGGGCGGCGCACGCGCTGGCGCTGGGCCGCATGGTGATGATGGCGGGGCTGCCGGTGCGGCTGCGCGTTCTGATCCCGGCGGTGGAGAACGTGATCTCCGGCAACGCCTTCAAACCGATGGACGTGCTGAAGACGCGCAAGGGCCTGAGCGTGGAGGTCGGCAACACCGACGCCGAGGGCCGGCTGATCCTGTGCGACGCGCTGGCCGAGGCGGATTCGGAGAAGCCCGCCCTGCTGATCGATTTTGCCACCCTGACCGGGGCCGCCCGCGTCGCGCTGGGGCCGGACCTGCCGGCGCTGTTCGCCAACGACGACGATCTCGCCAACGACCTGCTGGCCGCCGGGGAGGAGCAGAGCGACCCGCTGTGGCGCCTGCCGCTGTGGGCGCCCTACCGCAAGGGGCTGGACAGCAAGGTCGCCGACCTCAACAACGTGACCAGCAACGGCATGGCCGGGGCGATCACCGCCGGGCTGTTCCTTCAGGAGTTCGTGTCGAAGGACACGCCCTGGGCGCATCTCGACACCTTCGCCTGGAACAGCGGCGCCCGCCCCGGACGCCCGGAAGGCGGCGAGGCGCTGGGCCTGCGCGCGGCCTATGCCGTTATCGCCAAGCGGTTCGGGTGACAGAGCGGTTCAACAAGCGGCATATGGTTAAAATTGTCACCCCCGCGGGCGTCGCGGGGGTGGCGTGCCGATTCGGAAAGGACTAAAACCTTCGGGTAGGACCGGTGGACTCGGGTGCCGGCCGGGTTTTTGGAGGCGGATACATGGCGCTGAAGGTTCGTGAGGATTATCGCACCCTCACCGGTCCGGAGAAGGCGGCCATCCTGATGCTGGCGCTGGGCGAGGAGCATTCGTCCAAGCTGTTCGCGATGATGGACGACGAGGAGATCAAGGAGCTGTCGCAGGTGATGGCGAACCTCGGCACCGTCTCCGCCAACCTGATCGAGCGCCTGTTCGTCGAATTCGCGGAGCAGATGTCGGCCACCGGCTCGCTGGTCGGCTCTTTCGACTCCACCGAACGCCTGCTGCTGAAGACGCTGCCCAAGGACAAGGTCGACTCCATCATGGAGGAGATCCGCGGTCCGGCCGGCCGCACCATGTGGGACAAGCTGGCCAACGTCAACGAATCGGTCCTGTCCAACTACCTGAAGAACGAATACCCGCAGACCGTGGCGGTGGTGCTGTCGAAGATCCGCCCGGAACACGCCGGCCGCGTGCTGACCCAGTTGCCGGAGAGCTTCGCGATGGAGGTCATCATGCGCATGCTGCGCATGGAGGCCGTGCAGAAGGAGGTTCTGGACGACGTGGAGCGCACGCTGCGCACCGAGTTCATGACCAACCTCGCCCGCACCAGCCGCCGCGACAGCCACGAGATGCTGGCGGAAATCTTCAACGGCCTGGACCGCACGACCGAGCACCGCTTCATGGCCGCCCTGGAGGAACGCAACCGCGACAGCGCCGAGCGCATCAAGTCGCTGATGTTCACCTTCGAGGACCTGTCCAAGCTCGACCCCTCGGGCGTCCAGGCCCTGCTGCGCAGCGTCGACAAGCAGAAGCTCGCCACCGCCCTGAAGGGTGCGTCGGAGACGCTGAAAGACCTGTTCTTCTCCAACATGTCCGAACGCGCGGCGAAGATCCTGCGCGAGGACATGGCCGCCATGGGCCCCGTCCGTGTCCGCGAGGTGGACGAATCCCAGATGTACATGGTCCAGCTCGCCAAGGATCTGGCCGCCCGCGGCGAAATCGTCATCTCCGAAGGCAGCGGCGAGAACGAGTTGATCTACTGAGCGGGCTCCCGACGAGGAACCCCCCACCCTCCCGCTTCGCGGACTTGCCCGCTCCCGCGACACCCTGACCGATCGATCCGGTTGCGAAACGCTTGCCTGTCCGGGCCGGGTTGGGGGACACTCCTTCGCCGCGCGTTCCGAATGCGGGGGCCTTCGGGGCAAGGGACGCGGCACGCGGGGGGAAAACATGGCACGGAACCTGAAAGCGCTCGGCCTGTGGCGGACGGCACTGATCGCCAGCGTCCGGCAGGACGGGCCGGACCTGTCGGCGCGGCAGATGGCCATCATGCTCCAGGTCTATCTGACCGATCCGCCGCACACCGTGCGCGGTCTGGCGGCGACGCTGAACATCTCCAAGCCCGCGGTGACCCGCGCGCTCGACCGGCTGTCGCTGCTCGGCTTCATCAAGCGCAAGCGCGACGTCGAGGACAAGCGCAGCGTGCTCGTCCAGCGCACCGTGAAGGGCAGCGTCTTCCTGTCCGACTTCGCCGAGCTGGTCGTCGCTGCGGGCGCCGTGGCGCCAGAGGACATGGCGGTCATCCGCGCCGAGGAGGAGGTGGCGGCCTCCGCCAAGGCGCGGCTGGAGGCGCAGTTGGGCGCCTCCACCCCGGTGGCGGTGCCCGCCTGACCGCCGCCGTTTTCAGTAGCCCTGGCTGCGGTCCACGAGGTTCGGCAGGGGGCGCCCCTCGCGGAAGGCGGTGATCGCCTCGGCCACCACCGCGGCGGAGCGCGACGGGTGGGTGACGGCGGCGACGTGCGGCGTCACATGGACCTTCGGGTGGGTCCAGAAGGGATGGCCGACGGGCAGCGGCTCCTCCGCGAACACGTCCAGGCTGGCCCCGGCGATGTGCCCGCTCTCCAGTGCCGCCAGCAGATCGTCCTCCACCAGATGGCCGCCGCGCGCGGCGTTGACGACCACCGCCCCCTTGGGCAGGGCGGCGAACAGCTTGCGGTTCAGCAGGCCGCGCGTCTCCGCCGTCAGCGGCAGCAGGCAGACCAGCAGGTTGCATTGCCCGAGCATCGCCGCCAGCCCGTCGGGTCCGGAGAAGCTCTCCACCCCCTGCAGCGTCTTCGGCGTCCGGCTCCAGCCCAGTACACGGTAGTCCATGCTCAGCAGCGTCTTGGCCGAGGCCATGCCCAGCTCGCCCATGCCCAGGATGCCGACACTCACCTCCGACGCCGGGCAGGGGTCCAGCGGCTCCCACCGCCCGGCCTGCTGGAGCGCCTTGTACTCGTCGAGGAGCCGGTGCCAGCGCAGCACCTGCAGCGCCACATAGCCGGCCATGTCCACGGTCAGCCCCTCCGACACCATGCGGACCAGCGGCACGTCGGGCAGGGTGGGGTCGAGCAGCAGCGATTCCACCCCGGCGCCCAGCGACACGATCAGCTTCAGGTTCGGCAGGGTGGCGAGCAGCCCGTGCGGCGGCTTCCACACCAGCGCCATCTCGATGTCCGCCGGGTCCCCCATCTCGGGCCACACCCGCACCTCCAGGCCGGGCAGGCGGGCATCCAGCTCGCTCAGCCAGCGGTCGGACCGGTCGGTGGTGGAGCAGAAAAGCAGCGTCACGGTGCAAACCCCTGTAATGTTGTCGTTCTTCGTCTCAAACCCGTTCGAGCCAACCGTGCCCCGTCTGATCCTGCTGAACAAGCCCTATGGCGTGCTGCCCCAGTTTACCGATGAGCAGGGGCGTCCGACGCTGGCCGACCATGTACCGGTGAAGGGAGTCTACGCCGCCGGGCGGCTGGACCGCGACAGCGAGGGGCTGCTGGCGCTGAGCGACGACGGCGCGCTGATCGCCCGCATCGCCTCGCCCAAGCACAAGCTGCCCAAGACCTACTGGGTGCAGGTGGAAGGCGTCCCGACCGAGGAGGCGTTGCAGTGCCTGCGCGACGGGGTGACGCTCAACGACGGGCCGACCCTGCCCGCCGAGGCCCGCCGGATGGCGGAGCCGGATGGCCTGTGGCCGCGCGACCCGCCCGTGCGCTTCCGCGCCGCCATCCCGACAAGCTGGATCGCCCTGACCCTGAAGGAGGGGCGGAACCGTCAGGTGCGCCGCATGACCGCCGCGGTCGGCTTCCCGACCCTGCGGCTGATCCGCTGGTCCATCGGCGACTGGACGCTGGACGGTCTGGCGCCCGGCCAATGGCGCGAGCTGACGGTGCCGGGGCGGGACTCCCCGAAGGCATCGCCGCATCGGCCGAAGGCGCCGCCCAACGCCACGAAGGCGAAGCGCCTGCGGAGCCAAGGCAATCGCACTTGACCCTCATAGCCCTCTCCCCTCTGGGGAGAGGGTGGCCCGAAGGGCCGGTGAGGGGGTTGCGCTTTTGCCGGACGTACCGACACGCGCAACCCCCTCACCCTAACCCTCTCCCCAGGGGGGAGAGGGGATAGCGAACGCGGCGACGCTACATCCGCACGGCGTCGGACTTGACGGCTTCCAGGTTCAGCGCGGCGGCGAGCAGGGCGCGGGTGTAGTCCTCCCGCGGCTCCTCGAAGATGCGGCGGGTGGGCCCTTGTTCCACGACCTTGCCGTCCTTCATGACGATGACGTGGCTGCTGAGCGCCCGCACCACCCGCAGGTCGTGGCTGATGAAGAGGTAGGCGAGGTTGTTGCGCGCCTGGATGTCGCGCAGCAGGTCGACGATCTGCGCCTGCACCGACATGTCGAGCGCGCTGGTCGGCTCGTCCAGCACCACGAATTTCGGCTTCAGCACCAGGGCGCGGGCGATGGCGATGCGCTGGCGCTGGCCGCCGGAGAACTCGTGCGGGTAGCGGTGGCGGCTGGACGGGTCGAGCCCCACCTCCTCCAGCGCCTTGGCCACCATGGCGTCGCGTTCGGCGCCGGAGCCGATGCGGTGGATCGTCAGACCCTCGCCGATGATCTGGCCGACCGACAGGCGGGGCGACAGGCTGCCGTAGGGGTCCTGGAAGACCACCTGCATCTCCCGCCGCAGCCCGCGCAGCTTCTTCGCCTGCCAGCCCTGGATGTCCTTGCCGTCGAAGCGGATCGCCCCCTCGCTGGCGTGCAGGCGCAGCAGGGCGAGGCCCAGCGTCGTCTTGCCGGAACCGGACTCGCCGACCACCCCGACCGTGTGCCCCTGCCGCACGTTGACCGACACGCCGTCCACGGCGCGGACATGGTCGACGGTGCGGCGCAGCAGGCCCTTCTTGATGGGGAACCAGACCTTGAGGTTGTCGGCGGCCATGACCTCCGGCGCGTCGGCGGGCGGGGTCAGCGGGTCGCCCTTCGGCTCCGCGGCCAGGAGCTTGCGCGTGTAGGGGTGTTGCGGGCGGGCGAAGATGTCGGCGACGGCGGCCTGCTCGACGATCTCGCCCTGGTTCATCACGCAGACCCGGTCGGCCATCTTGCGCACCACGCCCAGATCGTGGGTGATGAGCAGCAGCGCCATGCCGAAGCGGCGCTGGAGGTCCTTGAGCAGCTCCAGGATCTGCGCCTGGATGGTGACGTCCAGCGCGGTGGTCGGCTCGTCGGCGATCAGCAGGTCGGGCTCGTTGGCGAGCGCCATGGCGATCATCACGCGCTGGCGCTGGCCGCCCGACAGCTCGTGCGGGTAGGCGTTCAGCCGCCTTTCCGGGTTGGGCAGCCCGACCAGCCGCAGCAGCTCCAGCGTGCGCTTGCGCGCGGCGGCGCGGGACAGGCCCTTGTGCAGGAACAGCGTCTCGTTGATCTGCCGCTCGATGCTGTGGAGCGGGTTCAGCGAGGTCATCGGCTCCTGGAAGATCATGGCGATGCGGTCGCCGCGCACGTCGCGCAGCACCTTCTCCTCCGCCCCCACCAGCTCCGTCCCGCGGAAGCGGATGGAGCCATGCGGGTGGCGGGCCATGGGGTAGGGCAGAAGTTGCAGGATCGACAGGGCGGTGACCGACTTGCCCGACCCGGACTCGCCGACCAGCGCCAGGGTCTCCCCCTTGGCGATGTCGAAGGACACGCCCTTCACCGCGTGCATCGCCCCGCCGCCCGAGCGGAACTCGACATGGAGGTTGCGGACCTGGAGGAGATCGTCGGTCCCATTGGTCGTCATGTCGGTCATGGGCGGTTCCGCCTTCTTGGGTCGGTGGTTGTTAAGGGCATCATTCCGCGGCCTTCTGCGCCACCGCGCCCGCCTCGTTGGCGGTTCCGGTGGCCGTGGAAAGCTGGCCGATGGTCTTGCGCGGGTCGAAGGCGTCGCGCACCGCCTCGCCGATGAAGATCAGCAGGCTCAGCATGATCGCCAGCACGAAGAAGGCGGTCAGGCCCAGCCAGGGCGCCTGGAGGTTGGCCTTGCCCTGGGCCAGCAGTTCGCCCAGCGAGGGCGAGCCGGGCGGCAGGCCGAAGCCCAGGAAGTCGAGCGCTGTCAGCGTGGTGATGGACCCGTTCAGGATGAAGGGCAGGAAGGTCAGCGTCGCCACCATGGCGTTGGGCAGCACGTGGCGCACCATGATCGTCGCGTCGGTGGCGCCCAGCGCGCGGGCGGCGCGCACATAGTCGAAGTTGCGCGCCCGCAGGAACTCCGCCCGCACCACATGGACCAGCGAGGTCCAGGAGAACAGCAGCAGCAGCCCGAGAAGCCACCAGAAGTTCGGCGTCACCACGCTGGACAGGATGATGAGCAGGAACAGGGTGGGCAGGCCCTGCCAGATCTCGATGAAGCGTTGGAACAGCAGGTCGGTGATGCCGCCGAAATAGCCCTGGACCGCCCCCGCCATGATGCCGACGACGGACGAGAAGGCGGTCAGCACCAGCCCGAACAGCACGGAGATGCGGAAGCCGTAGATCAGCCGCGCCGTCACGTCGCGCCCCTGGTCGTCGGTGCCCAGCCAGTTGTCGGCGGACGGCGGGGCCGGGGCGGGGACCGGCAGGTTGTAGTTGATGGTGCGGTAGCCGTAGGGGATCGGCGGCCAGACGATCCAGCCCTTCTCCTCGATCAGCTGGCGCACATAGGGGTCGCGGTAATCGGTCTCCGTCTCGAACTCGCCGCCGAAGGTGGTTTCCGGATAGGCGGTGAAGACGGGCCAATACAGCGCGTTGTCGTATTTGATGAGCAACGGGCGGTCGTTGGCGATGAACTCCGCGCCCAGCGACAGGGTGAACAGCACCAGGAAGATCCAGAAGGACCAGAAGCCCCGCCGGTTCGCCCGGAAATTCGCCAGCCGCCGCCGGGTGAGCGGCGTCACGTGCATGCCGAGGAAGCGGTCGCCGCTCATGTGCGGTCCCCCTGACGGGCATTTGCCCTCTCCCCTCTGGGGAGAGGGGAGGGTGAGGGGGTTGCGCGTGGCGGTGCGTCCGGCACAAGCGCAACCCCCTCACCCCAACCCTCTCTCCAGAGGGGAGAGGGGGCAAGCGCCAGAAACGGATGCATGTTCATCACACCCTCCGCGCTTCGAAGTCGATGCGGGGATCGACGGCAACGTAGGTCACGTCGCCGACGAGGTTCATGATCAGCCCCAGCAGCGTGAAGAAGTACAGGGTGCCGAACATCACCGGATAGTCGCGGTTGATCGCCGCCTCGAAGCCCAGCAGCCCCAGCCCGTCCAGCGAGAAGATCACCTCGATCAGCAGGGCGCCGGTGAACAGGATGCCGATGAAGGCGCCGGGGAAGCCGGCGATGACGATCAGCATGGCGTTGCGGAAGATGTGGCCGTAGAGCACCCGCCGCTCCGCCAGCCCCTTGGCGCGGGCGGTCACGACATACTGCTTGTTGATCTCCTCCAGGAAGGAGTTCTTGGTCAGCATGGTCAGCCCGGCGAAGCCGCCGATCACCATGGACAGCACCGGCAGCACCATGTGCCACGCATAGTCGAGGATCTGTTGCCACCAAGGCAGGCTCGCCCAGTTGTCCGACACCAGCCCCCTCAGCGGAAACAGGTCGAAATAGCGCCCGCCGGCGAAGACGACGATCAGCAGCACGGCGAACAGGAAGCTGGGGATGGCGTAGCCGACGATGACCACGCCGGATGTCCAGACGTCGAAGGGCTGGCCGTCGCGCACCGCCTTGGCGATGCCCAGCGGGATCGACACCAGATAGACGATCAGCGTCGTCCAGATGCCCAGCGAGATCGACACCGGCATCTTCTCGATCACCAGATCGACGACGCTGCGGTCGCGGAAATAGCTCTTGCCGAAGTCGAACATCAGGTAGTTCGACATCATGTGGATGAAGCGCTCATGCAGCGGCTTGTCGAAGCCGAACTCGCGTTCGAGCTGCTTGATGAACTCCGGGTCCAGCCCCTGGGCGCCGCGGTAGCGGCTGCCGGTGTCGCCGCCCTGGGCCTGCTGCGCCGCCGGGCCGCCGGTCTCGCCGCCGCCGGTGCCGCCGATGCGGGCGGTCGCCTCCACGGCGGTGCCCTGGACGCGGGCGATCATCTGCTCGATGGGACCGCCGGGGGCGATCTGCACGATCAGGAAGTTGATGACCATGATCCCGAACAGCGTCGGGATGATCAGCAGCAGACGGCGGATGATGTAGGCCAGCATCGCGCGGGTTCGCCTTTCTGTTTGCCGTCTCAGGGCGCCGCGCGGCGGGCCGTGTTGGCGAGCTTCGCGTTCTTGTCAGGATCGACCCACCAGGTGTCGGTGAAGGCCAAGCCGTATTTGGGCGCAACCGCCGGATGGGAGAAACGGTTCCAATAGGCGACGCGCCGCACGTCGTCGTGCCATTGCGGGATGACGTACCAGCCCCACAGCAGCACGCGGTCGAGCGCGCGGGTCGCGGTGATCAGGCTCTCGCGGTCGGGGGCCTGGATCACCCGGTCGATCAGCGCGTCCACCACCGGGTCCTTGATGCCGGCCAGATTGCGGCTGCCCGGCTGGTCGGCGCGGGCCGCCTGCCAGTAGTCGCGCTGCTCGTTGCCGGGCGAGGTCGATTGCAGGATGCGCTGGATGACCATGTCGAAGTCGTAGCGGTCGATCCGGTTCTGGTACTGGGCGGTGTCCACCACGCGGATGGCCGCCTCGATCCCGGCGCGCTCCAGGTTGCGGACGAAGGGCTGGACGATGCGGTCCATGTCCGGCTGCACCAGCAGGATCTCGAAGCGCATCGGCTCGCCGGTCTTCGCGTTGAGCAGCTTGTTACCCTTCAGCTCCCACCCGGCCTCCTTAAGCAAGGACAGCGCCGTGCGCAGGTTCGGGCGGATGTTGCCGGAGCCGTCGGTCTGCGGCGGCGCGAAGGGCTTGGTGAAGACCTCCTCCGGCACCTTACCCCGGAACGGCTCCAGCAGTTTCAGCTCCTCCGGCGAGGGCAGACCGGTGGAGGCCAGCTCGGAGTTGGAGAAGAAGCTCTTGGTGCGCTGGAACAGGCCGTAGGACAGGTTCGCCCGCGTCCATTCGTAATCGAACAGGTAATTCAGCGCCTCGCGCACCTTGCGGTCGGCGAAGACCGGGCGGCGGCTGTTGAAGACGAAGGCCTGCATGCCCTGCGGGTCCTGGTGTTTGATCTCCTCGCGGACGATGTGGCCGTCACGGACCGCGGGCACGTCATAGCCGGTCACCCAGTTCTTCGACGAATGCTCCACCCGGAAATCGATGGCCCCGGCCTTGAAGGCTTCGAACACCACGTCGAGGTCGCGGTAATAGTCGAAGCGGATGCGGTCGAAGTTGTAACGCCCGCGGTTGACCGGCAGGTCCTTGGCCCACCAGTCCTGCACCCGCTCGAAGACGAGCGAGCGGCCGGGCTGCACCTCGACGATCCGGTAGGGGCCGCTGCCGACGATGGGGTCCAGCGTGGTGCTGGCGAAGTCGCGCACCCCGGAGCCGTTTCCTTCGAACACATGCTTCGGCAGCACCGGCAACTGGCCCATGATGACCGGCAGCTCGGGGTTGCCGCCGTCGCGGAAGGTGAAGGTGACCGCGCGCTCGCCGGTCTTCTCCGCCTTCGTCACGTCGGCGTAGTAGGTGCGGTAGAGCGGGTGGCCCTTGTCGCGCAGCGTCTCGAAGCTCCACACCACGTCGTCGGCGGTCACCGGGGCGCCGTCGTGGAAGCGCGCCTGCGGGCGCAGCGTGAAGCGCACCCAGCTCCGGTCCTCGGCGACGGTGATGGTCTCGGCGAGCAGCCCGTAGCGGGTCAGCACCTCGTCCCCGCTCTCCACCGTCAGCGTGTCGAAGGGCAGGGTGGCCCCGGCGGCGGTCGACCCGCGCAGGATGAAGGGGTTCAGGCTGTCGAAGCTGCCGTAGGTCGCCAGCTTGATCTCGCCGCCCTTCGGGGCGTCGGGGTTGACGTAGTCGAAATGCTGGAAGTCCGGCCCGTATTTGGGCGTCCCATGGGCCGTGACGGCGTGCCCCGCGGATTTCTGGGCGGCCTCCGGCTGGGTGGATTGGGCACGGGCCGTGGCGAAGGGTTCCGCCAGATACAGGCACATGACCGCGGCCAGGATCGCTTTACCGGTCTTCCTCATGCCCCTCTCGGTCCTTATTGTTTCCGGTAAGGTAGGGTCTCCCTTGTGGCACAATCAAGGCGGAGCCTCGGCTTTAAGGGGCTATCGCTTCACCCACCACGCCTCGGGGAAGCCGCTGTTGCGGAAGCCCAGATCGTATTTCGGCGTCTTCTCCGGAAAGCCGAGCGTCGTCCGGTGGGCGATCCAGTTGTCCGGGTTGTACCAGTGCGGCACCATGTAGAATCCCCACAGCAGCACGCGGTCGAGCGCGCGGGTCGCCGCCTGGACGGACGCCAGATCCTTCGCCGCCAGCGCCTTTTCGATCATCGCGTCGGCCGCCGGCTCCTTGATGCCGGCGTAGTTGGCCGATCCCCGGACGTCGGCGGCGGCGGAGCCGAAATAGCTGCGCAGCTCGGTCCCCGGCGGGGTGAAGAAGTTGAAGTTCGCCACCACCACGTCGAAGTCGAACTCGTCGGTGCGCGCCTGGAACTGGGCGGTGTCGACCACCCGCAGCACCGCGTCGATGCCCGCCTTGCGCAGCGCCTCCACATAGGGCTGGATCACGCGGGTCAGCGCGCCGGTGCCGTCGAGGAACTCGATGCTCAGCACCTCGCCGGTCCTGGCGCTGGTCATCCGGCCGTTCTTCAGCTCCCACCCGGCCTCGCGGAGCAGGCGCATGGCCTCGCGCAGGTTGTTGCGATTGTTGCCGCTGCCGTCGGTCTTCGGCGGCTCGAAGGGAGTGGTGAAGACGCGCTCCGGCAATTGGGCGCGGAAGGGCTCCAGCAGGGCCAGCTCCTCCGGCGTCGGCGGCCCCTTGGCGCCGAAGTCGGAGTTGGGGAAGTTGGAGGTGGTGCGGAGATACTGGCCGTACAGGATGTTCTTCTGAATCCATTCGAAGTCGAACAGATAGCCCAGCGCCTCGCGCACCCGCGGGTCGGTGAACTTTGCGCGGCGGGTGTTCAGGCGGAAGCCCTGGGCGCCCAGCGGCAGGTCGCTCTTCACCTCGACGCGGTTCACCCGGCCATCCTTGGCGGCGGGGAAGTCGTAGCCAGTGGTCCAGCGCTGCGCCCGGTGCTCGGTGCGGAAGTCGTAGGCGCCGGCCTTGAAGGCCTCGAACATCACGTCGTCGTCGCGGTAGTAATCGACCTTCACGCTGTCGAAGTTGTAGAAGCCGCGCGCCGTGGGCAGGTCGCGGCCCCACCAGTCGGCCACCCGCTCGTAGGTGATGGAGCGGCCGGGATCGACGGTCCTGATGCGGTAGGGGCCGCTGCCCAGCACCGGCTCCAGCGTCGTCTTGGAGATGTCGCGCCCGTTGGCGGTCCACCAGTGCTCGGGCTGGGGGGCGATGCTGGTGGCGAAGTCGATGATCGGCTTCATCTCCCCGGTGGTCTTCAGGGTGATCTTCAGCCGGTGCTCGTCCAGCGCCTCCACCGCGGCGACGCGGTCGAGGAAGGACTTCAGGAACGGGTTGCCGTGCGCCTGGATCGAGTCCCAGGCGAAGACCACGTCGCCGGCGGTCACCGGCACGCCGTCGTGCCAGCGCGCCTCCCGGCGCAGATGGAAGATGGCCCAACTCCTGTCGTCGGGCAGTTCCACGCTTTCCGCCAGCGACCCGTAGGCGGCGTCCATCTCCCAGCCGGAGCCGACCATCAGCGAGTCGGCGATCAGCCCCAGCGTGCGCGGGGTGACGCCGCGCAGGATGATCGGGTTGAGGCTGTCGAAGCTGCCCTGCGCGGCGAGGGTGATCTGTCCGCCCTTCGGCGCGTCGGGGTTGGCGTGCGGGAAGTGGGTGAAGCCCGGCTTGAATTCCGGCTCGCCGAACTGCTTCAGGGCGGGGACGGTGACCGTTTCCGCCTGGACCCCATTCGCCTGGATTGGCACCGTCAGCGCAAGGAGAGCCAAGACAGCGGTCGTCCGGGCGGCAGCGAGAACTCGGCGCATCGTCGGTCCTGATGTGGTTGGGCCTGAGATGATAAGGCGGATCAGCCCTAGCATGTACGCGCCTTGCGGCGCGTCAAGTCCGCGTACGCAACGGTATCTTACGCCCGTGCGCTGGCGCCGGCCCGTCCGGGGGCGCAAAAAAGGCGGAAATGCGGCAAGCCCGACGAGGTGGTGACATGACGATGTTCCGGCGCACGAGCGCGGAGTTTCTCGGCACCTTCTGGCTGGTCTTCGGCGGCTGCGGCAGCGCCGTGCTGTCCGCCGCCTTTCCGGAGGTCGGGATCGGGCTGACCGGCGTCTCCCTGGCCTTCGGCCTGACGGTGCTGACCATGGCCTACTCGGTCGGCCACATCTCCGGCTGCCACCTGAACCCGGCGGTCACGGTGGGGCTGTGGGCCGGCGGGCGCTTCCCGGCCAAGGACATCCTGCCCTACGTCATCGCGCAGGTGGTCGGCGCCTTCCTGGCGGCGCTGGTGCTGTACGTCATCGCCACCGGCAAGGCCGACTGGTCGCTGGCCGCCAAGGGGTTGGCCGCCAACGGGTACGGGGAGCATTCGCCGGGCGCGTACAACCTGACCTCCGGCCTGCTGATCGAGGTGGTGCTGACCTTCATGTTCCTGATCGTCATCCTGGGCTCCACCGACCGGCGAGCGCCCGCGGGCTTCGCGCCGCTGGCCATCGGTCTGGCGCTGACGCTGATCCACCTCATCAGCATCCCCGTCACCAACACGTCGGTGAATCCGGCGCGCAGCACGGGGCCGGCGCTGGTCGTCGGCGGCTGGGCGCTGCAGCAGCTCTGGGCCTTCTGGGTGGCGCCGCTGGTCGGCGGGCTGCTCGGCGGGCTGGCCTACCGCGCGCTGGCCGAGGAGATGCCGCCGAAACCGGCCATCACCGGCGAGGCCCGGCCGTCCACCTGAGCCTTTGCCATCTGAGCCCTTTCTGACCCTTTCCCTTCGGGTCCCTCCCGACTCAGCGGACCGTGCCCCTCCGGTGCGGTCCGTTTTTTATGGGGATGTTCACCCCCAACCCGGCCCCACCCAGTGGAAGTCACGGCCTTGTCGCGGGAACTTCGCGAGCGTCAACGGTTATTCTGAACATCCGTTGACGCACAGGGAGTATATCATGCGGCAGTTCGACCCCGATTCCAACCCGATGACCGACGAGGATTACGGCATCGTCCTCGGCCTGTTCATCGGCATCTACCTGGGGCTGCTGGCCGTCTCGCTGCTGCCCTGACCGGCGCGGGTCTTCTTCCAGTGGTCGGCCATGCGCTCCATGAGCTGACGGTAGCGGCGGTCGGACCGCATCATCCGGCGCACCGCCTTGCCGTTGCGCGGGTCGGCGAGCATCCATTCCTCGGCGGCCATCTGGTGCTCCGGGTGGATGGACAGCATGTAGATCGCCGCCTGCTCCGGCTGCGTCACCGCCTCCTCCTTCAGCCCCTCCAGGATCGCCCCGACATAGAGCGGCAGGACATTGCGGAAGTCCTCCGGCCCGGTGCCGTCCTGGGCTCCATGTTGGGAGGCGGCGTCGTCTCCGGCGCCCATCAGGGCGCGGCGCTCCTCCGCCGGAAGGGCGAAGAAGGCGTCCAGCCCCAGCAGCAGGTCGCAGACCGTCTTCTTGCGGACCATCCAGTTGGCCCCGCCCGACACCCGGCCGGCCAGCGAGTGCAGGAAGGGACGCAGCTTCTCCGGCGAGGTCTCGAAGACGGAGCGGGCGGGCGTGGCGATGGTTGCCATGGGCGTGGTCCTCCTGTCTCAGCCGGCCAGGGCGGCCAGCGTCTCGCGGTGGGTGCGGGCGTCGCCCGCGGCGACCACACGTCCGCTGGATTTGGCGTCCAGCGGCCGCCCGTCCCAATCGGTCATCAGCCCGCCGGCCCCGGTCACCACCGGCACCAGCGCCGCGAAGTCGTACAGCTTCAGCCCCGATTCGACGACGAGGTCGTAATAGCCCGCCGCCAGCAGGCCGTAGCTGTAGCAATCGCCGCCATAGACGGACACCTTGGCCGCCCCCGCCACCCGGCGGAAGGCATCCTGGTCCGTGCCGGGGAACAGGTCGGGCGAGGTGGTCCCCAGGGTCGCCGCGGCCAGCCCCCCGGCGCAGGCGCGCACGCGGGCCGGCTGGCCGTTGAACAGGGTCGGGCGCCCCTCGACGCCCAGCCAGCGGTCCCGGACGATGGGCTGGTCGATGACGCCCAGCACCGGGCGGCCGCGGTGCAGCAGGGCGATCAGCGTGCCGAAGATCGGGCGGCCGGTGATGAAGGACTTGGTGCCGTCGATGGGGTCGATCACCCACACCCACTCGGCGTCCAGGTTCTTCGTCCCGAACTCCTCGCCATAGATGCCGTCGTCGGGGCGCTCGGCCTCGATGATGCTGCGGATCGTCCGCTCCGCCTCGCGGTCGGCGATGGTGACGGGGGAGGCGTCGGCCTTGTCGTCCACCGCCACCGGCGTGCGGAAATACTGGCGGATGACCGGGCCGGAGGCGTCGGCCAGACGCTCCGCCAGGGTCACCAGGGGGGTGGGGCAGGGTTCGGTCATGGTCGCTCCGCCGGATCGCGCGTGGTTGGGACGAGGGCGGCATCCTAGTCGGGTGCTCTCCCGGCGCAAACTATGAATGAAGGAGGAGGGTTGCGCGGGACGCCGCTTCCCCGTTCCGCGGGCTTGTGGCAGCCTCTTCGCCATGCACGACCGCTCCTCCCCACCCGACCGCCCGAACGCCCGCCCGAACGCCTATGCCGGCATCCCGCTCGACCGCGCCGCCGTGCGCCGCAAGGACAAGGACTGGCTGAAAGACGCCTGGGCCTCGCCGCAGGCGCGCCTGCTGCCCGTGGCGAAATCGCGCAACTTCGTGACCGGCGACGCCGACTCGGCCCACGCGGTCGCCGTTGCCTGTGGTGGCGACTGGGGGGTGGAGCCGGTCTTCCTCGGCCTGTTGGACGGCGTGCCGCACTTCACCGTGGACCTGACCGGCCTGGAGGCGCCGGAGGAGCATCCGGCTCTGGCCGGGCTTGGCCGTTTCGAGGACCTGCGTGCCGTCGGCCCGGTGATGGAGGCGACGGAGGCCGGGCTGTGCGCCTACGCCCGCGGCATCACTTGGTGGAACGCCCGGCACCGCTTCTGCGGCGTCTGCGGCTCGGTCGCGGCGGGTGCCGAGGGCGGGCATGTGCGCGTCTGCACCAACCCGGACTGCGCCACCCACCATTTCCCGCGCACCGACCCGGCGGTCATCATGCTGGTCCATGACGGGGCCGGGCGGATGGTGCTGGGCCGCAACTCCCGCTTCCCACCGGGCATGCATTCGGTGCTGGCCGGCTTCGTCGAGCCGGGCGAAAGCCTGGAGGACAGCGTGAGGCGCGAGGTGCTGGAGGAGGTGGGGCTGGAAGTCACCGACATCCGCTATCACTCGTCCCAGCCCTGGCCCTTCCCGTCCTCGCTGATGCTGGGCTTCAGCGCGCGGGCGGTGACGCTGGACATCCAGACGGACTTGGAGGAGCTGGAGACGGCCCACTGGTTCGACCGCGATTTCCTGCGGACCTTTACTCCCAGCGAGGAGTTCCGCCTCGCCCGCCCCGACAGCATCGCCCGCCGCCTGATCGACGAGTGGATCGCCGAGGGGAAGTGAGGGAACACGCGGCGAAGCCGTGGGAAGGGTGGGGCGAGCGCGGCCCGCCCCGCCCCTCAATCCTCGCCGATGCGCTGGCTTTCCTGATAGCGGAAGGGGTTGGCCGGGTAGACGCCCAGGATCTTCACCTCGCCCGCGCGGGCGAAGAAGGCCAGCTCCTCCAGCGCCAGACGCAGGGAGCGCTCCTCCGGATGGCCTTCCACGTCGGCGTAGAACTGGGTCTGGGTGAAGTGCCCGCCGACCATGTAGCTTTCCAGCTTCGTCATGTTGATGCCGTTGGTGGCGAAGCCGCCCAGCGCCTTGTAGAGAGCCGCCGGCACGCTGCGCACGCGGAAGACGAAGGTGGTGATGATCTTGGCCCCGGTCCCTTCGGTGGGCAGCGGCGGGGTCTTCGGCTCGCGGGACAGGATCAGGAAGCGGGTGGTGTTGTGCTCCGCGTCCTCGATGCCGCCCTTCAGGATGTCCAGCCCGTAGATGTCCGCGGCCAGCGAGGAGGCGATGGCGGCGTGCTGCGGGTCGCCCAGCTTGGCGATCTCGGCGGCGGCGCCCGCGGTGTCAGCGTGGGAGATCGCCGTCAGCCCCAGCTCGCGCGTCATGTTGCGGCACTGGGACAGCGCCTGGATGTGGCTGCGCACTGTCTTCAGCCCAGCGAGAGTCGCGCCCTTCGGGGCGAGGAGCTGGTGGTTCACCCGCTGGAAATGCTCGCCGATGATGTGCAGGCCGCCTTCGGGCAGCAGATGGTGGTTGTCGGCCACGCGCCCGGCGATGGAGTTCTCCACCGGGATCATGGCGAGCGCCGCGCGCCCCTCGCGCACGGCGGCAAAGGCGTCCTCGAACGTGGCGCAGGGCAGCGTCGTCATCTCCGGAAAGACCGTCCGGCAGGACAGGTCCGAATAGGCGCCGGGCAGGCCCTGGAAGGCGATCACGTTCGAGGTCGTCATCGAGAGGTCTTCTTTTAGAGGGAGGTGCGCTTGGCGAGGATCGCGCGGGCGCGCTCCAGGTCGGCGGGAGTATCGACGCCGAGCGGAACCGCGTCAACGACGGCGGCGTCGATGCGCATCCCGAAGGCCAGGGCGCGGAGCTGCTCCAGCCGCTCACGCTGCTCCAGCGCCGAGGGCGGCAGGCGGACGTAGCGCTCCAGCGCGGCGCGGCGGTAGGCGTACAGCCCGATGTGGTGGAACAGCGGCCCGTCGCCCCAGGGGACGGTGGCGCGGCTGAAATAGAGGGCGCGGCCCCGCCGGGCGCCGGGCGGCAGCTCCAGGACGGCCTTGACCACGTTGGGATCGGTGCGCTCCTCCTCCCGCGTGATCTCGACCACCAGCGTGGCGATGTCCACCTGGGGGTCGGACAGCGGGGCGAAGGCGGCGCGCACCACCGCCGGCTCGATGGTCGGCAGGTCGCCCTGCACATTCACCACTGCGTCGTACTTCCCCTCCGGGTCGAGCAGGCTGACCGCCTCGAAGATGCGGTCGGAGCCCGAGGGATGGTCGGGCCGGGTCAACACGGCGGTGCCGCCCGCCGCCTCCACCGCCGCGGCAATCTCCGGCTCGGCGCAGGCGACCACCACCGGGCCGATCTCCGCCTCCATGGCGCGGCGCCACACCTGCACGATCATCGGCGCGCCGCCGATGTCGGCCAGCGGCTTCCCCGGCAGGCGGGTGGAGGCCATGCGGGCGGGAATCACGACGATTGGATTTGAGGGCGGCGGGTTCGCCGTGCCCTGGGTGTCTGCGCTGGCGTTCATGTCGGCGTTCATGATGGAACGGCCCCCTGTCGCGTCGGAAAGGTGGCGCGGGTGAACCATGGATCGCCCTTTGCGTCAAGCGGCGTCACTCCAATATTCAGGTGGCCAACAGTCGGAGAACCGATATTCCTGTGGCAAGGGAGGGGGCCGAAGCGGTGACAAGCCGCCGCGGTCACGCTATCGTGCGGCGGAGAACCAGCCAGCCCTGGCGACGGGCCCGCGGCACGACAAAAAAGGGGAACAAGACGTTATGAGCATGGAGTGGAACAAGATTTTCGGCGCCGTGCTGCTGGCGGGTCTGATCGCCATGCTGGCCGGCTTCGCCGCGGAAGTTCTGGTGCACCCGAAGACGCCTGAGAAGCCCGGTTATGTCGTGGCCATGCCGGAGGGCGCCGCTCCGGCCCCCAGCGGTGGCGCCGCCCCGTCCGGCCCCGCCGAGATCGCCCCGCTGCTCGCCAAGGCCGACGCCGCCGCCGGCCAATCCGCGGCCAAGGCCTGCGCCGCCTGCCACAGCTTCGACAAGGGGGGGGCGAACAAGGTCGGCCCGAACCTCTACGGCATCGTCGGCGCCCCGCACGGCCATCTGGACGGCTTCGCCTATTCCGACGCCATCAAGGGCAAGGCCGGCCCCTGGAACTACGACGAGCTGAACCACTTCCTCTACGACCCGAAGGCCTACGCGCCGGGCACCAAGATGACCTTCGCCGGCGTGAAGAAGGACCAGGACCGGGCGAACATCATCGCCTATCTGCGCTCCCTGTCCGACAGCCCGGCGCCGCTGCCGCAGTAACGCGCATCGGTCCCATCCGGGAAACAGGCAAAAGCCCCGCGTTCCATCGGACGCGGGGCTTTTTCGTTCTCCTTCAAACGGAAAGCCGGCAGATTGGCCTTGCATATGATGGCCCTATCGCCGATATAAGGCGCGGGAGGCTGGCGGCGGACGAGTCCCTCGCCAACCCGGTCAGGTCCGGAAGGAAGCAGCCGTAACGAGTTTCGGCTCGGGTCGTTCGTCCAGTCTCCCACCCTTCCCCATAAATTCCTGCAGCGAATTGAAACGGCGACAGCCCCGTGCCGTGACGCTATTCTGCGCTCCGTCGTGAAGCCGATTACCGGGCCAGCCGCGTGACCGATACCACCGTTGCCGATATGTCCTCTTCCGTTTCCGGGACGTCCGGGGGCCTCGCCTACCGGGTGCTGGCGCGGAAATACCGTCCGAAGAGCTTTGCCGAGCTGATCGGGCAGGACGCGCTCGTCCGCACCCTGACCAACGCCATCCATTCGGGCCGCATCGCCCAGGCCTTCATGCTGACCGGCGTGCGCGGGGTGGGCAAGACGACCACCGCCCGCATCATCGCCCGCGCGCTGAACTGCACCGGGCCGGACGGCACCGGCGGGCCGACGGTGACGCCCTGCGGCGTCTGCGACAATTGCCGCGCCATCGCCGAGGACCGCCACGTCGACGTGATGGAGATGGACGCCGCCAGCCACACCGGCGTGGACGACATCCGCGAGATCATCGACGGCGTGCGCTACGCCCCCGTCTCGGCGCGCTACAAGCTCTACATCATCGACGAGGTCCACATGCTCTCCAAGAGCGCGTTCAACGCGCTTTTGAAGACGCTGGAGGAGCCGCCGGCCCATGTGAAGTTCGTCTTCGCCACCACCGAGATCCGCAAGGTGCCGGTGACGGTGCTCTCGCGCTGCCAGCGCTTCGACCTGCGGCGCGTCGACGCCCAGGTGCTGAAGGAGCACTTCACCCGCATCACCGGCCTCGAAGGGGCGGGGATCGAGCCGGACGCCGCAGCCCTGATCGCGCGCGCCGCCGACGGGTCGGTGCGCGACGGATTGTCGCTGCTCGACCAGGCCATCGCGCTGGCCGCCGGCACGGTGACCGCGCAGCAGGTGCGCGACATGCTGGGTCTGGCCGACCGCAGCAAGGTGATCGACCTGTTCAAGGCCGCCGTCTCGGCCAAGCCGGCGGAGGCGATGGACCTGCTGTCCGACCTGCACCGCGTCGGCGCCGATCCGGTGGTGATCCTCCAGGACCTTCTCGACCTCGTGCACAATCTGACGCGGCTGAAGGTCGTGCCGGACAGCGCCAACGACCCCGGCCTGCCGGAGGCGGAGCGCACCCGCGGCGCCGCCTTGTCGGCCAAGCTCGGCATGCCGGCGCTGACCCGCGCGTGGCAGCTCCTGCTGAAGGGGCTGGGCGAGGTGCAGGCGGCCCCGGTGCCGCAGCAGGCGCTGGAGATGGTCATCGTACGGCTGTCCTACGCCGCCGACCTGCCGACACCCGGCGACCTGATCCGCCAGTTCCAGAATTTGCAGAACGGCGGCGGGCAAAGTGGCCAGGGTGGTGGACAAGGCGGCGGTGGCGCCCCGCGCGGTCCCGGCGGCGGGCCGGTGGCGGTGGGCGGCTCCGCCGTGCGTGCCGTCGCCCAGGCCCAGCCGAGCCAGCAGCCGTCTCCCCAGCCCGTGCCGGCCGTTGCCGTGGCGGCCGTCTCCTTGGCAGACGAGGAGCGCGTGGCGATGCCGCGCGACTTCCGCACGCTGGTCCAGGTCTTCGCGGAGAAGCGCGAGGGCGCGCTCTACGGCCACCTGACCGGCAGCGTCCATCTGGTGCGCATGGAGCCGGGGCGGCTGGAACTGCGGCTGACGACCCTGGCCCCGTCGACCCTGCCGAATCGCGTCGGCCAGCTGTTGACGGAATGGACCGGCCAGCGCTGGGTCGTCATCGTGTCGGACGCGCCGGGCGAGCCGACGCTGATCCAGCAGGAGCAGGCCGCCCAGAAGCGCGCGCTGGAGGAGGCGGAGGCGCATCCGGTGGTGCGCGCCGTTCTGGACGCCTTTCCCGGCGCGAAGATCACCGATGTCCGTGACCTCAAGGCGGCGGTCGAGGCCGAGCCCCAGGTTGCGGATGACGGGGAGAATCCCGACCTTATGGTCATGCAGCAGGACGACGGGGTTTATTACCCGCTCGACGATGAAGGAGATTTCTGACCCATGAAGAACCTCGGCCAGATGATGAAGCAGGCCCAGCAGATGCAGGCCAAGATGCAGGAGATGCAGGCCCGCCTGGGCGAGGTCGAGATGACCGGCCAGTCGGGCGCCGGCATGGTCAACGTGACGGTGAACGGCAAGGGCGAGATGAAGAAGATCAAGCTCGACAAGTCGATCGTCGATCCGGAGGACATCGAGGTCCTGGAGGACCTGATCATCGCCGCCTTCAACGACGCCAAGGCCAAGGTGGAGCAGCACGTCGCCAACGAGACCCAGAACCTGATGGGCGGGATGAAGCTGCCGCCGGGCATGAAGCTGCCGTTCTGAGTGTTGAATGGCCGGGCCGTCGCACTTGCGGCCCGGCCGCCCTTTGAAACCAACGAAGCCGTGCCAGCGAAGCCGTGAATGATCGGACCTGAAATCGAGCGCCTGATCCAGCTCCTGTCCAAGCTGCCGGGGCTGGGGCCGCGGTCGGCGCGGCGGGCGGCGCTGCACCTGATGAAGCGCCGCGACAGCCTGCTGGTGCCGCTGTCCGAATCCATGGCGCTCGCCGCGGAGGCCATCCGCAACTGTTCGGTCTGCGGCAACCTCGACAGCCGCGACCCCTGCTCCGTCTGTTCCGACCACAGCCGCGACCGCTCGACCATCTGCGTGGTGGAGGACGCCGGCGACCTCTGGGCGCTGGAGCGCACGCGCGCCTTCCACGGCACCTACCATGTGCTGGGCGGCACGCTGTCGGCCTTGCAGGGGGTGGGGCCGGACGATCTGAACATCCCGTCCCTGGTGGAACGGGCGAAGGACCCGGCGGTGACCGAGGTCATCCTGGCGCTGAACGCCACGGTCGACGGCCAGACCACCGCCCATGTGGTGACCGACCGCCTGTCCGGCAGCGGGGTCTCCGTGTCCCGTCTGGCCCACGGCGTGCCGGTGGGCGGGGAATTGGACTATCTTGATGACGGGACTCTGACCGCGGCGCTGAAGGCGCGGCGGCCGCTGTAGCGTGGTTGCATGGGGAGGTCTTTGCCCCCTCCCTAACCCTCCCCCGCTTCGCAGGGGAGGGGAGCTGTCTCTTATAAACATCTGACGCTGCCGACGATTATACGCGAGTGTAGA
>NZ_JAUQTX010000007.1:0-56606 GCF_059803775.1 Azospirillum sp. UFLA03-27
CATCGTCGAGCGCCTGTGGGCCCGGCTGAAAGAATGGCGCGCTATCGCCACCCGCTATGAGAAGACCGCCGTCTCCTTCATGGGAGTGCTTTGCTTGGCCGCCGCTCTCGACTGGCTCAAGTCCTAACAGGCCCTAGATAGGGGCGACCGTGGGCGTGCGTTTTCCGGTATCAGTCTTTTCCAATTGCCGGGCAATGCCTGCTGCGACCACGCATTCGGCGTCAGGTGGCAGGTGGGGACCAATGGGCAAGCTGAGGATGGAGGCAACGATCCGATCAGTCGCCGTGGGGCCAGGATGGCGCTCCCCAATGGCCGTATAGATAGGCTGTCGGTAACAGGCGATGGGATAATGAATGCCTGTACCGATCCCTTCAGCAGTCAGGGATGCCTGGACCTGATCTCGGTTCTGGAGACGCACAGTGTAAAGATGCCAAACCGGCTCAGCCCAATCGGGAACTACGGGAAGGAGTAGTCGGTCGGCCATGGGCGCCAGAAGCTCAGCATAGCGCGCGGCAGTCGCACGGCGCCGGTCGTTCCAAACATCGTTGTGGCGCAAGCGGACGCGCAGCAGCGCGGCTTGCAACTCATCAAGGCGGCTGTTTGTGCCTTCAACCTCGTGATGGTATTTGACGGCCGACCCGTAGTTGCCCAACTTGCGGATACGTTGGGCAAGCCCTGAGTCGCTGGTGACGACCGCCCCGCCATCGCCATAACAGCCGAGATTTTTGCCTGGATAGAAGCTGAAGGCGGCGGCGTGGCCAATGCTGCCTACCCGTCGGCCCTTATAGCGACCGCCATGGCCCTGTGCGGCGTCTTCCACCACCAGAAAACCGTGCTGTTCGGCCAGGGCCAGGATCGGGTCCATGTCCGCTGGTTGCCCGTAGAGATGTACGGGTATGATAGCGCGGGTTCGTGGGGTGATGGCGGCGGCAATGCAATCGGGGTCAATGTTGCAGGTGGCTTCGTCGGGCTCGATGGGAACCGGGGTGGCGCCCACCGCTGAAACCGCGAGCCAAGTGGCAACGAACGTATGTGCCGGCACGATCACCTCGTCCCCCGAGCCGATGCCGGCAGCGCGCAGGATCAGAACCAACGCGTCGAGGCCATTTCCGACGCCGACACAATGCTTCGCCTCGCAGTACTTTGCGAACTCCGTTTCAAAGGCGGAGACTTCCGGGCCTTGGATAAACCAGCCGGCTGTCATTACCCGACGCCAGGCTTCGTCCAGTTCGCTTTGCAATTCTCGATAGGTACTAGCCAATTCAAGAAAAGGAATCCCGCTCATCGTGCTCCAACCTCGGTTAGAAAATTATCGTAATCACGGATGTAGTCTGCTTCGTTATAAAACTCAGATGCCAAAACCAGCATCACGCAGCCGCCAGAGAAGTTATCAATTTTTCTCCATAGCATTGGCGAGATGTATAGGCCATAGTATGAGCGATTAAGGTGAAAGGTCCTCTGTGTGAAGCCGTCGTCAAGGGTCACATCACAGCTGCCTGACATAGCAATATAAAGCTGCTGCAAGTTACGGTGAGCGTGGGCTGCTCGCTCCGATCCTCCGGGGACGTCGTACAAATAGTAAACACGCTTCATTGAAAACGGAATGTGTTTTTCGTTCTCAATAAACGTAAGATTTCCTCTATAGTCCTCGACCTTCGGAAAATCAATAATTCGGCAATTATTGATGCTCATAATTTGCTCCATTTCACCGGTCGGCATTGATGCATTGCCGATATTCGCCTCGCGAGTGACATCATTTCCGGAAGGCTTTATAAGCTTTTCCTGGAGGAATATAGATGTCAATTTGCCGTGACATCTTGAGAGAGCGATTGTGCGACCTGGCAAGCATCGTCCAATCCGTACCAAGTCTCTTGACGTCTGTGGGGAGGGAATTTAGACAGGATAGCCTTCTGAAAGCAAGGGCGCCGCTATTTGCCGGTGGGGACTCTTGATGCCCAGGTGCAGAGCTTCACTGCTTCCACGATCAGTTTCAGGGAAATGCGTTGTGGCACAGCCACTGCCGTGGCGATACCTGGACGCCAAATTGGCGAATAGCACCAATGTGGTTGGATGGGGCGCAACCTGCGTGGTTTGCTCTGGATTTTCCAGAAATCACATGGTTATGGCGGCCCTTGTGCTGTGGCAAAATACATCGATGGGAATGTGATGCGGCTTTATGCTGAAAATGATGTGAGCGCAGATTTCGTTGCCCTGTGCGAGGTGATGGTGTCCGATCCGGCCCTTCTCGAGGATACCCTCCCGCAAGTGCTGGAAACCCTCGAAGCGATTCGAGCGCAGGGCAGTGGAGCAGAGCAGCGCTTCCTTGAAAAGCTGGCCGATATCACATGTTTCAGGGAGGACGTGGTTTCCAGGATAGGCCCAGCTCTTCGATGTGGATTTGGAGCGGTGGAGGTCGAATATCTGCAACGGGTGATCGATCGGCGCGGCGGACCGGAGCCCGTGCTTCTTGATGCCTTGATCGATGCGTTGCGCCATGCTGGGCGCCCGGTTGAAGCACTGGAGGCCGCTCGCCAACTGCGCCAGATGCAGCCGGATAGCGTTGTTGTCCGCATTATTGAAGCCGAAGCCACTCGCCACGTCGGCGATCATGAAGAGGCTGAGCGTCTGCTCCGCAGTGCGTTGCCTCATATTCAAGACAACCCCTGGGTGCCGTTCTGGTTGGCCGAATATGCGGCTCAGCGCGGTGACTGGCACGATGCCCAGACGCTTCTCCAAACAATTATGCCGGCTTTTCTACACCAGCCGGCGGCTGAACTTTTTTGCCGGAGCGGGCTTATGGCCGTTCTGGCTGAAAGCGAGGGCCCCTCAGGGGGAACTGGCCCATTGTTGGAGGCCGCCGCGGACAAGCTTGGCAGACCAGCCCACTTCTACCCGGAGCTGTTCGGTCGTATCGCCGCCGGTCATGGGAAGGAACTGGCGCGGCTCTACATCATGTCCCGGCGCCACGGAACCGCGCCGGCTCAGGACAGCATTAGAGCCGCGCTGTTCGCAAGCGTGGTGACTGGCGACCCCAGGGAGATGGTCGGCGTTGCAAAGGATTTGCATCGGGCCGGTTTTCCGACCGACGCCCGGGAATACCTGTTTCGGGCTCGCCGCCAAGCCACAGCTCCCAGCCACCTCCTGGGCTGGCATTGCGCAGATTTTCTGCGCCACGACGGATTTCCAGACGAAGCCAACAGAATCATCGACGAGTTGCTGAGAGAGCATCGGGAAGATTACGATGCATTGACCCAGCTTGCCGAGAGTGCCCAATCTGCCGAGCACTTCATTGATGAGGAGCGATTCCGGACAGCCGCCTTGGCGGTGCGGCCGGAGTGTCCACATACATGCTTGCGGATCGCCGAGATCGCCATGGCAGTGGGAGACGACAGCAGGGTGGTCGCGCAGCTTCGCGGCTTACCTGCTTTGGCGGATCATCCCCGCGCCATGCTTCTGCTGGCCCGTGCCAGTTTCGCCATCGGCCATTATGACGAGGCGGTGGAGTTGGCCGGGCGGGTTCTGGCCGTCTGGCCGGGCGATGATGAAACGCGGCACTTCCTCGGCCTTGTGTCCGCGCTGATCGCCGCCCGAGCGGCTCTTTTGAACGCTGACACGGCGGCATGCCTCGATTCCGCGGTCTTGCTCGATCATGGGCGGACTCTGCTTAGCCATGGCATGAGCGCGTTGCTCGTCTCCGCTTTGGCGCCGCTGGTGGATTCGGTTGACCCGTCGGTTTTGCCCGTGCTGGTTGAGGCCGCGTTCGCCACGAACGACGGTGTTCTGGCTCGACGGGCACTGGAGCGGCTTCTGTCCGTCACGAAGCCGGACGGTCAGGTGGCGTTTGCGAGGATCGTGGAGCGTGCCGGTGATTTCGCTGTCTGCGGGGGGGCTTTCGGCGAGGCTGCCGGCTGGTATCATCGCGCCAACGCCCTTGCCCCGTCCGAACACATCGATTTCAAACTGGCTGACCTTGACCGTCGGCGGGAAGGCGCCATACTGGCCGCCATCGTCGATCGGATCGATCCGCTATCCGTCGAAACCGGCGATGTCATAATCGGCCGGATGATCGGCCTTGCCGAAGCGGCCCAGGAGTACGCCGACGCGCATTTCCAGATTCCCTATAAGTGCGTTCCGCTTGACTTCGAGCGCGACCGGTTCGACCGCTTCGACCAACGACATGCCGAGCCTTTGGCGCTCCATCTCGGCGTTTTCCAGAACGTGCTGTGCGGTGAGATTTACGCTCCGATCCTGCCTAAGCACCGGCGCATCATTTTCAACGCAACCTATTCAAATTTTGCGAACTCGGGCGCACCGGTGCGTGTCTTCGGCCGCAGTTTCGAATACACAGTCAAAAACCCAGTCGAGGTAATCGATGAGCCGGTCGTAATCATTGGCGGTTCCGTCGAATATAATTATTACCACTGGCTTCTCAACTGGCTGCCGCGGATCATGATTGTCGAAGAGGCTGGGCGCTTGTGGCCGGAACTGTCCCGGTTCAAGTATCTGGTGCATCCCAATGTCCTGTCAGTGCCCCAGTTCCGCGAGAGTATAGACCGGCTTGGCATCCCGCATGAGCGTCTGTTGCTGGCCGATCCCAGCCGCAAGTCCCTGTTGCTGCGGCGTTGCGCTGTACCGTCCTTCATGGTTCAGCAATTCTATCATCCGCAGGTGCTCAATTTTGTGCGTCAGCGGGTTGGCGGCATTGCCGATGTCCAACCGACCGACCCAGCAACGGGGCGGCGTGTTTTTATCAGCCGGCAGAATGTGAAGGGCCCGAAGCGGCGTATACACAATTATGAAGCGGTTCTGCCGATACTCAAAAAACACGGCTTCGACATTGTCGAGATGGAGTCAATGAGCTTTGGGGATCAGGTTGAACTTGCGCGACAAGCGTCATTTATCTGCGCTATGTCCGGCGCCGCACTGACCAACTTGGTGTTTGCGAGCCCAGGGAGCCGCCTGCTGCTATTGTCACCCAACTATCTTTACGAGGCTGCGACTCACCGATATTGGAGCGGGATGGGACGTTTTCTGGATTTTGGCTTGGAGTTTTTCCTGATTCATCATTTCTTCGACGGAGAGCGGGAGTGGCGGTCAGAAGACCGTCCTTTCCATCCAATCGGCGACATGAATCTGGACGCGATCATCGATCCTGAAGCGCTCGACCTTTGGTTGGCCAAGCAGACCGCGCCGGCCGGCTGAGATGGATGGGCCATCGAAGGCCCGGTGTGGCTTCCAGTATGTGATGGCTCCGATGTTCGCCATAGGATTTCCGAACTTTACCTATGCATGGTCGGGGCCGGAAGTCCTGCTCACGCCCGGCCCATCTCCTGCCGCCAGTTCCATGTGGTCTTGAGATTGGCGATTTTGGCCCAAATGACAGCGCCCGGACAACAGAGGTCGTCTCCGATGGCCAAAGCGGAGGGGGCGATCAGTTCCTCGTCGGGCATATTGACCACCGCCTCGACCTTTCCGTCGATGGCCAGGATTGCCACCTTCCGGGTCTGAAGAACACAGACCGAAACCGAATACCAGTGGCCGATCTCGATGGAGCAGGGACGGGAATAACAACTAATCTGGGAGCCCGCTCTTGTCCCAACACTAGCGACAAGCGCGGCAGCCTCGGGACGATAGTAAACGGCAAGACCACGGGCTTTCTGCCATTCATGCGATTTGGTGCCAATCCATATCAGGGGAAGCCACCCGGTCGGATTCTGGTCGATGCAGAAATCGAACGATACGGCGGCGGTGTCCGCAGGCTCCAGTGGTGTGGCGAGGTCAAGGCGGGCGTTTCCCGGCGTCATGATGGCCGCGGGTCCTTGTGCAACGGGTTCGCTCAACGGGCAGAAGACGACGCTGCCCATCGTTTGTGGCCGCAATGAGTCCAGTGAGACCGACATGCCATCGGCGATCGGCCTCCGGATGTCTTCCGGCAAATCCTTCATGTCTTCGCCTTCCTGAACCACCAGGGCGCTCGCTGTTGTCGGCGTGCCCCGGAAGTGGTCGGTCGCGTCTGGGAACGGTGCGTAAGGATCGCCTGCGCCCTCTTGCCATGCCTTGAGGCGTTTCAGGGCAGGGTCTAGCCATTCCGTGGAAAAAAAACGGTCTTCCGGGACGTTGTAGCGGGTCAGCAGCCAGTACAGCAAAGCGCGGTGACGTGGGGTTTCACGCCAAGTGCCGATCAGGTTCGGTGCCTGTTCGATATAACCGGCCGCGAAGAAACTGGCGAAATCGCCATCGCTTGACAGGAACGGCAGGCCATAGAACAGGGCCAGGAAGCCAACCTTCGACGAGATTGACGTTATCGCGTCCACATGAGGGGCCAGATATTCGCAGGGTCCATGACCGCTCGGAAGTAGAGGCGGCAGGAAATGTACATTGTCGAATACCGCTTTGAGAGCAGCCTGGGTGGTGATGGAAAGCCCCCCGCCGGCCGGATGAGGCGGCGCAATCAGGGCGGTGTCCGCCGGCAACTTTCTGGCTACCGTCCAGATCAACTCTGCCGAACTGGCGATGTGGGTTCTGGAAGAGAAAAGATAGTCTTCTGTCGCAAACGGCAGTGGCAAAAGGACAAGGTGACGATAGCGTGCCCGTAGTTCTTGGATCAAGCGTGTGTATGGGGAATTTTTGTCGATCACTGAGCGGACATGGGAGCGGATCTCTCCAATCCATTTTTCTTCCGGAGGCCCATAAAGGAGAGTTTCGACAATGGAATTTTGATTATGTGCCAGGAAGGCTGCGCCATCGGGGCCGACTGGATCTAGGAAGAGGCTGAGCGGAAACGGCGGGCGGCAGAAAAGAGAAGCCTCGGAGTACAGGATCGGCAGAGGGCCGAAGGCCCGCCGATAATAGTTCGCCGGAGACCATGTCACCACAAGGGCGGGAGGACGGTGATGGAAGGCGCGCAGCAATTCGGCCGCCATGAGATCTTCGGCGGTTTCAGCGTGACCTGTGAATAGACGCGCAACAAGTGGTTGCCCCTGAAGGCCAAGGCATTCGGTTATGGCTCCAGTATCGAGATAGGTCAGCAAATCGGGAGGAGCGTCAACATCGCTGGCCTCCGCCTGCTTTCTATATCGCTCCCCAAGAACAATGACCGGATCCCATCCTCCCGCCTTCTGAAGTGTTCGGGCCATCCTGACAGCCCAGCGAAACCAAGTGACAGGAAACTCTTGGAGAAGCGGTTCGATATGGAGGGCGATCGTAATCAAGATGCTTTCCATTCCGGGGGTGGTTATGTGACCGTGCTACACACGGTAGCCGTCAGTGAGGCTAACTAACTTGCAATTTCCATAGTGCACAGCAAGTTATTCTATAATGGCACCACGGCAGTCCCTCAGGTGCAGAGGAGCTTTCAATCCTCGGCATTGCTGTGATTGAAGCGATCCGGACGGCGCGTGGTGCGGGTGTGCATCCCCCTGCATCGGTGTTTGGCGATCTGCTGCAATCACTCCGGCAAGGGGCGCAGCAGGCGGTATGGTGGGCCCAGCGGTTCGAAATGCGGGTTGTAACAGGGATCGTTGGACAGGCGCTCGCCCCAGCGGTTTCGCAGATGGCGGGCTTCTCCGGCCAGGCGGGCCATCTTCTCTGGCGTATCGTCGGTGCCGCGCGTCTGGGTTTCGAGGTGATAGAGCCGCGCGTGCGGCGTCCACAGAACCCGTAGTCCTGCCTGTTGGAGCTTCAGGCAGTAATCGACGTCCGCATAGGCGACGGGCAGATGCACCATGTCAAACCCTCCGACCGCTTCGAAAGCGGCCCTCGAGGTCAGCAAGCAGGCGCCGGTGACCGCCGAGACGGTGCGGGGCAGCGCGGCTTGGCCAAGATGTCCCGGCTCGTCGGCGCCAAGTCCCACGAAGGCGTGCCCGGCCGCGCCATCGGCGCCGAGGACGACGCCGGCGTGCTGAACCGTGTTGTTGGGGTAGAGCAATTTCGCCCCCACCGCCCCGACTCCGGGCCGGGCGAGCAGGGCCACCATCTCGCTCAGCCAGTCCGGGGTGATGGCGACGATGTCGTTGTTGAGGAAGCACAGCGCGTCGCTCTGGCTGGCGCCGGCTGCGGCGTTGTTGATGGCGGCCCAGTTGAAGGGACCGCGGAATCCGGCGACACGAAGCCGCGGATCACGCGCCAACGAGTCGAAGAAGGGGCGCGACCGAGGATCGGTGCTGTCGTGATCGACCAGGATGATCTCGTAGTTGGGGTAATCGGTCCTGCTCAGAAGGCTGGATACGCAGTCCCGAACCAGATCCACCGCATCCTTGGTCGGGATGACGATGGTTACCTTCGGGGCGGGCGAGGGGAGGGAGTAACGGACACGGGCACAGAACAGCCCGCCCGACCGGCTCCGCGTCTCGTGGTCGGCCGTGACGGTGGCGCGACTTCCGATGCGCCGCTGGTGCTCGCCCACCACGCGCTCAATTCCGGCCATGATGGCGGCTGGGTCACCGCCCCCCGACAGCGAAGTCGGGTTGATGCGCCAATGGTAGAGGATTCGGGGAATATGCCGGATGCCGCCGGCGCCGACCCGTTCCAGAAGGCGCAGCACCAGATCATGGTCCTGGACGCCCTCGGTCCCCTCGCGGAGTCCTCCGACCTCAAGCATCAGCCGCCGCTCGACCACCAGGAAATGGCAGACATAGTTGATGGATTGCAGCAGTTCGGGATCGAAATCCGGCTTGAAGGCGGGAGCGGTGTGCCGGCCGTCGGGGGCGATCCGGTCTTCGTCGCTGTAGAGAACGGGGAAGGGCGCCTTGGCCAGTTCCTCCGCCATGCAGAGCAGGGCATCGACGGCCAGCCGGTCGTCATGGTCGAGAAAGGCCACATGGCTTCCGGTCGCCAAGGACAGCGCCCGGTTGGTGTTGGCGCTGACACCGCTCCGGGTTCCGCTGAACACCGCGCGGATTCGGGCATCGCGGGCAGCTTCCCGCTGGATCAGCATGCGCACCGCGTCGTCGCGGGACGCATCGTCGGCGATGCAGAGCTCCCACTCCCCATAGGCTTGGGCGCGGACGGACTCGATCGCCTCCGCCAGCATCCACAGCGGCGGATCGCAGACCGGCATCAGCACCGAGAAGAGCGGGCGTTTCTCCAGCGCGGCGGCCCGCTTCGGCAGTTGGAGCCGGCGCATGGAGGTTTCGCTGTAATGGTCGTCGAAATAGGCGGCGTAGTCGGCAATGGACCGGGCGGAGGACACCCGCCGCCGCGGCACCTCGGCCCGGATTTCCCGCAGAATGCCGGCAAGCTCGTCCAGCCGATCCGACAGCGCGTCGGTCCGGTCGGCCTCGGCCTCGTTCAACTCGATGGCGAGGGGGCCGAACACCACCGCGCCGCTGCGCCGGTCGCACAGTTGCAGGGTACGGCCCGACCGGACGGTGAGCAGAACCTCGAATCCATGGTCACAGGTGGCGAAGCGGCTCAGGAGATCGCGGCGCTGCTGGTTGGCGACCGCTCTGGCAACGATGCGGTCGTCGACCAGGACATCGAGTTCGACCGTTTCCCGCTCATCCTCGGCATTGACCGCCCAGCCAATGACCCGCGCCCCTTCCACGCTGTCGACATTCGCCTCCACCTTGCGGCTGGCGGACAGAGACAGGCCGTTCTCCAGGACATGGCCGGTCGCGGCGACACGCAGGGCGACGGGGGTGCGCGCCGGGTCGATCCCGGGGAACAGGGAGGCGATATCCAGGGCGAAGCCGCAGGGCACCGGGCGGCCCAGCAACTGCGAGAGGCTTCCGCTCTCGCGGTCGGGCGTGAAAACCGCCTCACCCGTGCCGGCCGAGACGATGAGCGGAACGGGCGTGTCGGGCGCCGTGACGGATAGCACCCAGCCGGTCACACGCGTCCCGTCCCATGCTTCCACCCGTCCATAAAAGGGGGCGGTTGCCGAGGGTCGTCCCAGATCGCCGGTGGTCGTGCCGCCGTTTTCCGGTTCGGAGGGGCGTGCAGGCAAATGGGTCATGGTGAGGGTATCCTGAAAAAGCTGCCGCACGGTCCCATCAGGAGGAGCGCCGACGCAGCGCCTCCGTGATCTCCCGGCGGAACTCTTTCATCTCATCGTCGCCACGCCAAGCCGGACGATGGATCTCGTCCTTGATCACCTCGTCCAGCACGCGCCCGTTGGCCGCCACATGGGCTTCGTTGTAGTAGGAGTGCCCAGTGTCGACCGAAAAGCCGTGGGAGAGATAGAAGAAGTCGGCCTCATGCGGGTTTTCGGTCGGAATGGGTCGGCCGCCGTACCCCGCCTTGACGATCCGGATGGTGTGATCGGCGTGTTCAAAACCATAATGCTTGAACCGCGTGTCGTAGTATCCGCAATAGGAAATCACCTCTTTCGTAAAGGCGGACACCTGCGCCGTCAGCGAGCGGCATATGTACGGATCCTGCGGTACGCCCGCCCCTCCGACGATTTTGTCCTGATACCAGGGAGGCAGAAGGTTGATGTGCCCCCAGAGGTTCAGGGCTTCAACCCATGGGGCCTCCCATTCCGGCTCGATCGGATACGAGTCGTCTTCAATGATAAAATATAAATCGGCTTGCGTAAAATTATTCAAGTAAAACAGGGCTCTATTTTTGTTCCATGATATTCCTTTGTTTTGTCCTGTTACGTAATTTATTTCATTTTCTTCAAGAAATAGCTTAGTGTCGTCAGATGATCCATCATCGGCGACGATTATTTCGTATGAATGATTTGTATTTGCTTTGATTTTTTTGATAGTTTTGGCAAGGCAATCAACGCGATTGTAGGTAATGACGCCTATTCCAATGGTCTGGCTTTCAGTATTGTTTTTATCTTTCATAATTCTGTCCTGCATCGTATGCGATATGCCCCAGCGATGTTTGCGGAGATCATTGGAGCATATTTTAAAACTTCGGTTTGCACTTTTATTCGTAAAATTGCTTAAAGCCAATGTCTTGTCAACCGGCGTCAAGAGAAGGGGGCAGCTCGATGCCTGCTCCTAGACACGCTTTGGGGCTGCGACAAGCCTGTGGATATGGACTGGCCAGACAGCAAAGATGTTGACGCGCGTAATGGAACCGCGCACTCATGCACAGCCCTTGCGAGGGGTGCGATCACCGGTCTCCAGCTTGGGCTGGGTGGCTGGGCGGTATCGGGGAATGGCTTCGGTGCGCGACATACCGCCTGGAGCGTGGAAGATCACGATCTCTGAAACAGGAGCGAGCGTTGAGCAAGGTTGCTTTGATCACTGGTGTTACGGGACAGGACGGCGCCTATCTCGCGGAGCTTCTGCTTTCGAAGGGCTACACCGTCCACGGTGTCAAGCGGCGCTCGTCCTCGTTCAACACCGAGCGGGTGGAGCATCTGTACCATGACGTTCATGAGGGCAACGTCCGTTTCCGGATGCATTACGGCGACCTGACCGATGCGACCAACCTGATCCGCATCGTGCAGGAAGTCCAGCCCGACGAGATCTACAACCTTGCCGCCCAGAGCCATGTGCAGGTGAGTTTCGAGACTCCGGAATACACGGCGAACTCCGACGGGCTCGGCACGCTGCGCCTGCTGGAGGCGATCCGCATTCTTGGTCTGGAGCAGAAGACGCGCTTCTACCAGGCTTCCACCTCCGAGCTGTACGGCCTCGTGCAGGAGACGCCACAGAAGGAGACGACGCCCTTCTACCCGCGCAGCCCCTACGCGGCGGCAAAGCTCTACGCCTACTGGATCACGGTGAATTACCGTGAGGCCTATGGGATGCACGCCTCCAACGGCATCCTGTTCAATCATGAGGGTCCGACCCGCGGCGAGACCTTCGTCACCCGCAAGATCACCCGCGCCGTCGCGGCCATCCAGCTCGGCCTGCAGAAGGCGCTCTATCTCGGCAACCTGGACGCCAAGCGCGACTGGGGCCACGCCCGGGACTACGTCGAAGGCATGTGGCGCATCCTGCAGCAGGACAAGGCCGACGATTACGTCCTCGCCACCGGCGAGACCCATTCGATCCGCGAGTTCGTGGAGTTGGCCTTCGATTGCGTGGGCCGCAAGATCGAATGGCGCGGCACGGGCGTGGACGAGAAGGGCGTGGACGTGGCGACCGGCGACGTGCTGATCGAGGTCGATCCGCGCTATTTCCGCCCGACCGAGGTGGATCTGCTGCTGGGCGATCCGTCCAAGGCCCACTCCAAGCTGGGATGGAAGCACACCACCACCTTCCCGGAACTGGTGCGCGAGATGGTGTCGAGCGACCTTGCGCGTTTCGAGCGCGAGGCGGCGGGACGCCGGGCCTGATTCCGCCGGAGGAGCCGCCGTGGCGCGGACCGCACTGATCTTCGGGGTGTCCGGGCAGGATGGAAGCTATCTTGCCCGGCATCTGCTCGACCGCGGCTACACCGTCCATGGCACCTCGCGGGACTGCGAGATCGCGTCGTTCCGCAATCTGACAATCCTGGGCATCCGTGACCAGGTGAACGTCCATTCGGCGACCCTGCACGATTTCCGCAGCATCGTGCAGGTGATCCGGGCGGTGAAGCCCAACGAGATCTACAATCTCTCGGCCCAGTCGGCGGTGGGGCTGTCCTTCGAACAGCCGGTCGAGACGATCGACAGCATCCTGAACGGCACGCTGAACATCCTGGAGGCCATCCGCTTCCTGGGGGTGGACGCGCGCTTCTACCACGCCTCCTCCAGCGAGAGCTTCGGCAACACCCTGGACGAGCCGGCCGGTGAGGCGACCGCCTTCCGCCCCTGCAGCCCTTATGGCGTCGCCAAGTCGGCGGCGCATTGGATGGTCGCCAACTACCGGCAGGCCTACGGGCTCTATGCCTGCTCCGGCATCCTGTTCAACCACGAGTCGCCGCTGCGTCCGGCGCGCTTCGTCACCCGTAAGATTGTCCGCGGAGCCATCGCGGTGGCGCAGGGCCGGGTGAAGACGCTGGAACTGGGCAACCTCGCGGTGGCGCGCGACTGGGGCTGGGCGCCGGAATATGTGGACGCCATGTGGCGGATGCTCCAGCAGGAGGAACCGGATGATTTCGTCATCGCCACCGGCCGCATGCACGCGCTGGAGGACTTCGTCCGGACAGCCTTCGCGCATTTCGGCATAGACTGGCGGGAGCATGTGGTCCAGGGTGCCACGAACCTGCGGCCGATGGACATTCATCGCAGCGTCGGCAACCCGGCCAAGGCCGCGGCTCGTTTGGGGTGGAAGGCCGAAACCCTGATGCCGGATCTCGTCAGCCGGCTGATCGAAGCGGAGCTGGCCCTGGCGCCGCCGTAAGAGGGGCCCCGGAAAGGAGCCAAGAGAGGACTGTGACGGTGGCCGAGATCCAGGGTATAGAACCGGCCCGTTCCTGCCTGTGCCTTGGGGCTGCCGCCCATGGATTTCCCCACCCCGTCGGCCTGGCTTTGAGTGGATTGCGAGAGAAATGACCACCGAGAGCTTTCCCGGCTCCGTCAGCCAACAGAGGAACGGAGCCATCTACGACTCCGGAGACCGCAGCGAGGCGGCGCGGGCCTGGGAGGATCTCAGGGACGGCGCTCTGCGTTGGCGGCTGTGGAGCCGGCTCGGCTGGCACGACATCCGCAAGCGCTACCGCCGGTCGGTCCTGGGGCCCTTCTGGCTGACGCTCAGCATGGCCGTCATGGTGGGCAGCCTGGGGCTGATCTACGGCACGCTGTTCCGGTTGGACTTGGAGGGCTATCTGCCCTTCCTGGCGGTCGGGCTGGCCACCTGGACCCTTATCGCCTCATTCCTCAACGAGGGATGCATCAGCTTCATCGAGTTGGAGCCGCTCATCAAGAACGTCCGCATTCCGATGTCGGTGCACATCTTGCGGGCGCTGTGGCGCAATCTGATCATCTACGGCCACAACATCGTGATCTTCGCGGTGGTGGCGCTGATTTTCGGGATCTGGCCGGGAGCGGCGGGCCTCCTGGCGGTGGCCGGGTTGGCGCTGCTCCTGGTGAACGCCGGCTGGATCATGCTGCTGCTCGGCATGATCTGCACCCGTTTCCGCGATGTGCCCCCGATCATCGGCAGCGTGATCCAGCTCCTGTTCTTTGTGACGCCGGTCATGTGGAAGCCGGAACTGCTGGGCGACCGCCGCTACCTGATGGTCCTGAACCCCTTCTATCATCTGCTGGAGGTCATCCGGGCCCCGCTGCTGGGCCATGTGCCGGGCTGGGAAAGCTGGGTGGCTGGCCTGCTGTTCGCCGCCGCCGGCTGGGCTTTCACCTTTGCCTGCTTCGCCCGCTTCCGCAAACGCATCGCCTATTGGCTCTGACCCGCTGGATCTGGAATGGCTTCGATCCGCCTGAACGACGTCTCGGTCGATTTCGTGCTCTATCAGGGAAGCGCGCGCTCTCTGAAGAAGACGCTGCTTCGCACTTCCACCAGCGGTGCGCTGAAGCACGACGCGCACCACCGGATCACGGTGAAGGCGTTGAACAACCTGAACCTGACGCTGGAACACGGGGACCGGGTCGGGCTGGTTGGCGGCAACGGGGCCGGCAAGACGACCCTGCTGCGCGTCCTGGCCGGCGTGTATGAGCCGACCGCCGGGCGCATCCGCGTCGAGGGCAGCGTCACGCCGCTGTTCGACCTGGGGCTCGGCCTGGACATGGACGCGTCGGGCTACGACAACATCCGGATGCGGGCCGCCTATTTCGGCATCGACGGGGACGAGATCGAGTCCAAGATGGAGGACATCGCCGCCTTCACGGAACTCGGCGACTACCTCGACCTGCCGGTGCGCACCTATTCGGCGGGCATGACGCTGCGGCTGGCCTTCGCCGCGGCGACCGCGGTCGATCCGGAAATTTTGCTGATGGACGAATGGATCGCCGTCAGCGACACACAATTCCTGGAAAAGGCGCAGCGCCGGGCGGAAGGCTTCGTGAACCGGTCCAGCATCATGGTCGTGGCCTCCCATGTGGACGATGTCTTGAAACGGCTGTGCAACAAGGCCCTCTGGCTGGAACGCGGCGCGGTTGTGCGCATCGGTCCGGTTGACGAGGTGCTGGCGGCGTATCACAAACACAACGCGGGCGGCGAACCGCCGCCGCGAGACGGAGATGAGTGATCGGATGACGACGGGTACGGCAGCCTTTTCCCTGGACGGCAAGCGGGTGTGGGTCGCAGGGCATCGCGGCATGGCGGGGTCGGCGGTCGTGCGCCGGCTGGAGCGGGAGCCTTGCGAGATCCTGACCGTGGGCCGTGAGACGGTCGACCTGCGCCGCCAGGCCGAGGTCGAGGCGTGGATGGCCGAGGCGCGGCCCGACGTCGTCTTCCTCACCGCCGCCCTGGTCGGCGGCATTCACGCCAACAACACCCGTCCGGCCGAATTCCTCTACGAGAACTTGGCGATCGAAACCAACATCATCCACGCCGCCAAACAGGTTGGGGTGCAAAAGCTGGTCTTCCTCGGATCCTCCTGCATCTACCCGCGGATGGCGCCGCAACCCATCGTGGAGGACGCGCTGCTGACCGGCCCGCTGGAACCGACCAACGAGTGGTACGCGATCGCCAAGATCGCCGGCATCAAGATGTGCCAAGCCTATCGGCGGCAGTACGGCTGCGACTTCATCTCGGCCATGCCAACCAACCTCTACGGCTACGGCGACAACTTCGACATCCAGCAGGGCCATGTCGCTGCCGCTCTGATGATGAAGATCCACCGGGCCAAGACGGAGGGGGCAGGCAGCGTCGAGCTATGGGGTGACGGCAGCCCGCTGCGCGAGTTCCTGTTCGTCGATGATCTGGCCGACGGGCTGGTCTTCCTGGCCAAGCATTATTCGGGCGAGCCGCATGTCAACCTCGGCTCCGGCCATGAGGTTTCCATCCGCGGCCTGGCCGAACTGCTGGCTGAGGTGATCGGCTTCCAAGGTGATTTCCGCTTCGACCCGTCCAAGCCGAACGGCACCCCGCGCAAGATCATGGATGGTCACCGGCTGGCCGGCATGGGCTGGACCGCCCCGACGTCCCTGCGCGAGGGGTTTGCGCGCACGTACCGCTGGTATTTGGAAAAGCTCGACGCTGGCACCCTGCGCGGCATGACCACCGGCCGCTGAAGCGGCCGTCAGCCTTGACGGATGCGGCGCAGCAGCCGCCGCATCCGGTCGCGCCCGCGAAGGGCGACGCCGCGGGCCAACCGGCGCCAGGAGAGGTCGAGCCCGGCCCCGGTTTCGGCCAGCCGCCGCTTCAACTCGGCGTTCTCCAGCCGGGTGGCCAGGAAACCCTCCTGGTACAGCTCGATGCGCCGACGCAGCCAAGCTTCCGACTGATAGAGGGGCAGGGCGTTCTGGATGGCGTAGACCTCCGGCTGGCCCTTGGCGAGGTTGCTGGACGTGCCGCCCAGCCCGAAGGAGGCGATGATCACCGGCATGTGCATCAGCGTGACGGACGGGTCGGCGATGGCCTTCAGGAACCAGTCGTAATCGGCATGGACCCGCCACTGCGTGTCGAAGGGACCGGTGCGGTCGAACACCGCCCGCCGCGCGAAGGTCCCCTGGTGCGGCAGACAGCCGCACACCATCGTTTCCGCGGCCTTGTCGGCCTCCTGGGGCGTATGAATGACCGACCCGCCTTCTGGCAGGCGGACCTCGATGTCCCCATAGAAGAGGTCGCCGTCCGGGTGCCGTTCGATGAAGCGCACCGCGTTCTCGACCGAACGGGCGTCGTAGAACCAGTCTTCGGCATTCAGGAAGTGGATCAGGTCCCCGGTGGCCCGCGCCAGTCCTTTGTTCATCGCATCGTAGATTCCGGCGTCGGGTTCCGACACGAGAAGCGCCGGCCGGTGCCGGTGACCTTTTAGGATTTCCAGCGTTCCATCGGTCGAGGCGCCGTCAACGATGATATGCTCAACGTTCTGGTAAGTCTGCTGTGAGATGCTGTCCAGAGTACGGACTATGCCGTCACGGGCATTCCGGCAAATAGTAATAACCGAAACCTTCATCCACCTGCTCCTGTTGAGATCGCCCTGATTGAGCGTCCCGAGTGCAGAGCTTGTATCGGATGAGGGTGCTACAGTACAGTCGCGCCACCGGTGGACCACCGGAAGAGCGACCGGGACACAGGGGCCAGATGCAGAGCAAGACCGCCGCCGATCCGACAGACGCCTCTGCCGAGGCGGCACGGACCACCAGCCTTCATGCGCTTGCCGTTGTCGCACGTCATCATGGGCTGCACCTTTCGGTCGAGCAGCTCAGGCGCGATTATGCCATCGAAGCCGGTGAGCCACCGACGAAGCTGTTGCTGAAGATTGCCGAAGACAATGGCCTGACGGCCCGCGCCGTCAAGCTGCGCTGGAAGCAGCTGGCGCGTCTGGGCAAGGCCTTGCCTCTCCTCCTGCGGTTGCGGGATGGAAGCACGATGGTGCTGGTGTCCTTCCGGGAGGATGGCGGCGCACCCGTGGCCATGCTTCAGGACCCGCTGAGCACCGATCAGGCCTGCATTGCCGTGGACGAGCTGCGATTGGCCTCCGTGTGGGATGGCGATGCCGTCTTCATCAAGCGCCGCTATCGCATGACCGACCAGGAGCAGCCGTTCGGCTTCGGTTGGCTGTTCGGGCAGATCCTGCGCGAAAAGCGGATTTTCCGCGACGTCGCCATCTCCGCGCTCGTGCTCAGCATGTTTGCGCTGGTCCCGCCACTCGTCTTCATGGTCATCCTGGATCGCGTGCTTGTCCACCAGCGCCTGTCCACCCTGTATGTTCTGGTGATGGGAATCGCCTTCATCCTGGTGTTCGACACCCTGTTCGGCTACCTGCGCCGCTATCTGGTCGCGATCGGGACGGCCAAGGTGGACGCGCGTATCAGCACTTACATCTTCGACCGGATGATCGGGTTGCCGATCGATTTCTTCGAGCGGACGCCGACTGGCGTCATTTCCTACAAGCTGAACGAGGTCTGGCGCATCCGAGGCTTCCTGACCGGCCAGATGTTCGGGACGGTGCTGGATTCCATGACCCTGCTCGTGCTGATCCCGGCAATGTTCGTTCTCAGCCCACCGCTCGCCTTCATGGTGCTGGGCGTAGCCGCCATCATGTTCTTTGTAGTGGCGGTCTACATCGGCCCGCTCGCCCGCGCCTACGGTAAGGTCATCCAGGCGGAGCAGCGCAAGGGCTCTTTCATGATCGAGGTGCTGCATGGCATGCGCACGGTCAAGTCGCTGGCGCTGGAAGGCCGCAAGCGGCTTGACTGGGATGTGCGCGTGGCCGAGGCGGTGCGCGCCAACACTGCGATGCAGCTCCTGTCCAATCAGCCGCAGACCATTCTGCAGCCGCTGGAAAAGTCGATCTATGCGGGAACCCTGGCGATCGGCGCCTATCTTGCCATCGGCGAGGGAGCCATTGTGAACGGCGGTACGCTCGTCGCCTTCAGCATGATCGCGAGCCGTGCGACGAGCCCCTTCGTCCAGATGGCTTCCCTGATGCAGCAGTTTCAGGAAACCCGGGGTGCCGTCGGCCAAGTAGCCTCGGTCGTCAACCAAGCTCCGGAGCAAGCGCTCGGGCGCCAGGGCGTGCGACCGGCGATCAAGGGCGAAATCACGTTCTCCGATGTGCGGTTCCGTTATCCCGGCGCACAGAACCCGGCTCTCGACAACATCTCCTTCTCAATCGAATCCGGCCAGGTTATCGGCATCATGGGCCGCTCGGGGTCGGGCAAGACCACGGTCACGCGCCTGCTGCAGGGACTGCATCAGAACTACGACGGCCTGATCAAGATCGACGGTGTGGACCTGCGGGAGATCGACCTCAGCCATCTGCGCTCGAACCTGGGCGTGGTGCTTCAGGACAACTTCCTGTTCAACGGTACGATCCGCGAGAACATCATGGCCGCCAACCGCAGCGCCTCGCTCGAGGACGTGATGCGGGCAGCCCGGCTTGCCGGTGCGGAGGAGTTCATCGAACGTCTGCCCCGCGGCTACGAGACGGTGATCGAGGAAGGGTCGGCCAACCTGTCGGGTGGCCAGCGTCAGCGCATCGCCATCGCCCGCGCTTTGCTCGTCGATCCCAGCGTCCTCATCATGGATGAGGCGACCAGCGCACTCGACCCCGACAGCGAGGCGATCATCAACAACAACCTGACCCGCATCGCGCAGGGTCGGACGATGATCGTCATCTCCCACCGTCTGGCCTCTTTGGTGAACTGTGATCAGATCATGGTGCTGGAGCGCGGCAGTCTGTACGACATGGGCAAGCACGACGAACTGCTTCAGCGTTGCGACGTCTACCGCCATCTCTGGTTCCAGCAGAACCGACATCTCTCTCCGGGAAATTCTCATGACCGCGCTCCTCTTACGTCAGCCGCAAGCACCTGACCGGGAGGCCGAACAGGCCATCATCGATTTCCAAGGCGAGACCGAGGAAATCACCGGTCAACCGGAACCGCTCGGCGCGCGTGCGGTCGTGTGGGCTTTGGCGGCGATGGCCGTCGTGCTGATTGTTCTGGCTTCGGTGACTGGGCTGGACCGTGTGGTCAGCGCGTCCGGGCGCATCGTGTCCCAGGCGCCGACCATTGTCGTCCAGCCCCTGGAAACCTCGATCATCCGCAACCTCAACGCGCGTGCGGGCCAGACCGTCCAGCGCGGACAGGTGTTGGCGACGCTGGACCCGACCTTCTCGTCGGCCGACGTCGCCCAGCTCGAACGACAGGCCAGCAAGCTGTCGGCCGAGATCGCCCGGTTGAACGCCGAAGCCGAAGGCGCACCCTTCAAGCCCGGCAGCAAGGAGCAGGATCTGGTTCTGCAGGAGTCGATCTGGCAGTACCGGCAGGCCGAGTACGCGGCCAAGCTCGCCAACTTCGAACAGCGCATGGCCACCTTGCAGGCCACGATCAAGACCAGCCGGACCGATGCCGAGTATTACCGTTCCCGCCTGAAGATCGTCGGGGAGATCGAGGACATGCGCCGGACGCTGGAGAAAAACCAGACCGGCAGCCGCTTGAACTCGCTGATCGCCAGCGACACCCGCGTGGAAACGGAACGGACCCTCGGCCTCAGCGAGAACACCATCCGCACCTCGTCGCATGATCTGGAAGCGCTGCGCGCCGAACGGGATGTCTATATCCAGCAGTGGCGCAGCACCATTCTGACCGATCTGTCGACCCGCCAAGTTGATCTGGAGCGTGTTCGCGAAGAGCTCTCCAAGGCCCAGAAGCGCCGCGACCTGGTCGAGTTGCGTGCGGTTGAGGACGCCGTGGTGCTGGAGGTCGGGAAGTACTCCGTCGGTTCCGTGGTGGAAACGGCTCAGCCGATCTACACTCTGGTTCCTCTGAACGCGCCGCTTGAGGTGGAGGCGGAAATCGCCGGCATCGATCAAGGCTTCGTCAAGCCCGGTGACCATGTGCAGGTGAAGCTTGAAGCCTACCGCTACATGAAGCACGGAATGGCGAAGGGCATCGTCAAGACGATCAGCGAGGATGCTTTCACCCGTCGTGAGGACCAGAGCCAGGCGCCGCGGCCATTCTATCGTGCGCGGATCGAACTGACCGAGGTGAAGCTGCGCGACGTGCCGGAGGATTTCCGGCTGGTGCCCGGCATGCCTTTGACGGCGGACATCGTGGTCGGCGAACGGACGATCATGTCCTATCTTGTCGAAGGGGCATTGAGGAACACCTCGGAAGGGATGCGTGAGCCGTAAAGCCGCGAGGGCTCCGGCCCTCGCGTGATCTATTGGGAAAAGGATGTTGAGGCCGATGCGCAAGCTCATCAAGGCCGCCGGGCGGCTGTTCGGCTCCACGTCGCCAGACAACGATCACGCCAGAGGTCTTAAAGCGCACGAGCGGGAGGACCACAAGGCGGCGCTTGAAGCGTGGCTGGCCGCAGCACGCGCGGGCCATGCCGACGCGCAGTATCGCCTTGGCCGTCTGTACGACTTGGGCAAGGGAGTCGTGCGCAACGCGGTGGATGCGGTCGGCTGGTACCGGCAGGCCGCCGAGCAGGGACACGGCGAAGCCCAGGCCCGGCTTGCCGAAATCTATTACTATGGATCCGGCCAGCCCAAGGGCGTCGTTCCGACGGACGAGGCGCTGTCACTCCTCTTTCCCAACGGTCTGAAGATCGAACAGGATTACAAGGAGGCGCTCCGTTGGGCGCGGGCCGCCGCTGAAGGCGGAGTCGTCGGCGCACAGGCCATGCTCGGCTACATGTACGCCTCCGGTTTCGGCATCACCCCTGACTACGCAATGGCGGAGCGCTGGTACCGTGCCGCCGCCGAACAAGGCAACGCAGCCGCTCAGCTTGGGCTTGGGACGTTGCTCGCCGGTGGTTACGGGGGGGCTTCCGATCCCGTCGCGGCCCACGAATGGTTCCGCAAGGCGGCGGATCAGAAGAACGTCATGGCTTGGTACTACCTCGGCACCCAGTACGCCTCGGGGCTGGGTGTCGAGAAGGACCATGGCGAAGCGGCCAAATGGTTCCGCAAGGCGGCGGAGGCCGGCGCCGCCGCTGCTCAGCGGGCGCTCGGTCTGCTGTACGCGCGGGGAATTGGCGTCGCGGCCGACCCTCACCATGCGGAAACCTGGCTGCGCAAGGCGGCTGTCCAAGGCGATGCCGAGGCGATGCTGCAACTCGGCCATTTGAACAGCCGGGGCGGCGGGATGCAGCCCAACCTGTTCGACGCCGCATCCTGGTATCGTGCGGCGGGTGAGTTGGGCCATCGTGAAGCCCAGAAAATCATCGCTCAGATGTATCTGGCCGGATCCGGCGTGCCGCGTGACGAGATGGAGGCAGCCCGCTGGCTGGAGCGTGCCGCGGGACAGGGCGACCCGCAGGCGCAGTTGCGCATCGGCACCTTCTACGCGGAAGGGCGCGGGGTGACCCGCGACTATGACCGGGCGCTCGACTGGTTCCGACGGGCCGCCGACCAGGGAAACACCGACGCCGTCTACAACATCGGCATGCTGCACAGCCTGGGGCTGGGGGTGCCGCGCGACCCGGTGGGCGCCATCCAGTGGCTGGAACGGGCCGCCAGTCAGGGCAGCGTGTTGGCCCAGTTCCGTCTGGGGGCGGCGCTCGCGTCGGGGGACGGTGTGACGCAGGATTACGCCGCTGCGGCCGAATGGTCGCGCAAGGCGGCCGAGCAGGGCCATGTCGGTGCCATGGTCAATCTTGGCCGCTTCCGCATGCAGGGGTTGGGGGGAGACCGCGATATTTCGGAGGCAGTCCGTTGGCTGACCGCCGCCGCCAACCAGAAGGAGCCGGCGGCGATGACGGCGCTCGGCGAGTTGCACGGCCATTGGAGCGACCATAAGGACTTCGTGCAGGCCCATCTCTGGCTGGAGCGGGCGGCGGCGCTCGGTGACGAGCGTGCCAAGGTTCTGCTGGAGCGGATGCCGGTTCCCTCACCTTCCAACGCATCCGACAAGAACGATGGTGGTCGCTCCCGCGCCGCTGGGGAAGGCTGACCTCTGTCTTACAGGACCAGGGTAACGCCGTTCCAAAGGCGTCGTGGCGGCAGGGAAAGAGCCATATGGCGATGGATATCCCCCGTCACCGGATGCGCCACGGGGCCGAGGTCGGCGTAACCCAGCTTGTGGTACAAGGCTTGGGCGCGTGTGTTGTGGGGCAGGACGGCCAGTTCCAGCCGTGGGCAGCATCCGGCGGCCCAGCGCTCCGCCGCCCGCATCAGGGCATGCCCAAGCCCCCGACCACGGACGTCCGGGTGAAGCTCGATGCCCAGAGCAAGGCCGCGCGATTCCGGCATAACGGGCCAGTCCGGTCCGAGCCGGCATTGTCCGATGACGCGCCCGCCCCGTTCCGCCACCAGCCAGCACCGTCCGGCCGTCCCCTGCGCGGACGCGGCGAGCCAGGACCGGATGCTTTCCAAGTTTGGGACGCCGGTGGCGACGGTGCCGCCATTCCAATGAACCATCCCGGCCAGGAATGTCCACAAGCGTTCCGCATCGCCGTTTGCGGGATGCATGGCGCGCAGCGTGACAGGGCCGAGAGCAGGGATGGCGCGGCGGGGGGCACCGCGCAGACGCATGCCGGGAAAATCGGGCAGCCGCAAGTCCACGTCGTGCTCGTGCTCCGCGAACGCAGCGGGGACCGCTAGGTCGAAACCGTAGCGCCCATCCCCTCTGCCGGCTGATTTCAGATCGTCGCGTGGAAGGTCGGCCGCCGTGTCCAGCCGCATCGCATGCCCCGAACCGGAGTCCAGCAGGATCGAGAGGCGCAGCCGCCGGTCGGGATCGGCGGGCATCCACGCCCATCCCCTCACCCGGGGGCCGACACTTTCGAGAAAGCCTTCGATGCACGCCGTCATGGCGCGGCGATCCAGCGTCCGGGACGCGGCTATTCGGTCAGCAGGTTCAGCAGGTAGCTGCCGTAGCCGCTCTTGGCGAGCGGTCGGGCGATGCGGGCGAGCTGTTCACCGTCGATGAAGCCCTTGCGCCAAGCAATCTCCTCCGGCGCGGCGATCTTCAGGCCCTGGCGGGCCTCGATGGTCTGGACGAACTCGGCGGCCTGAAGCAGGGACTGGTGCGTGCCGGTGTCGAACCAGGCATAGCCGCGGCCCAACTTCTCCACCGCCAGACGCCGCTGCTCGAGATAGACATTGTTCACGTCGGTGATCTCAAGCTCGCCGCGCGGCGACGGCTTGATCGTCGCGGCGATGTCCAGGACGCTGTTGTCGTAGAAATAGAGGCCGGTGACCGCGTAGTTGGACTTCGGCTGAACCGGCTTCTCCTCGATGGCGTTGGGGCGGCCCTCGGCGTCGAAGCTGACCACGCCGTAGCGTTCCGGGTCGCGCACATGGTAGCCGAAGACGGTCGCCCCGTCTGTCCGGCCGGCGGCGCGGACCAGGGCCGGCTCCAGGTCGTGACCGAAGAAGATGTTGTCGCCCAGGATCAGGCAGACCCCGTCCGTACCGACAAAGTCCCGTCCGATGAGGAAGGCTTGGGCCAGCCCTTCGGGCTTCGGCTGCTCGGCGTAGGTGAGCGAAATGCCCCACTGGCTGCCGTCGCCCAGAAGGCGTTGGAACTGCTCCTGGTCCTGCGGCGTGGTGATGATCAGGATGTCGCGGATGCCGGCCAGCATCAGCGTCGACAGCGGATAATAGATCATCGGTTTGTCGAACACCGGCAGGAGCTGCTTGCTGGTCACCTGCGTCAGCGGATAGAGCCGCGTGCCGGACCCGCCGGCCAGAATGATGCCCTTCATGCCTTTGTTCCCACGCCCTGGGTTTCGTCGAGGATGTCGTCCAGCACCCGGTCGAGTCCGGTCATCCAGTCCGCTGGCGGAATGCCGTAGGCTTGGCCGAGACGCGTGGTGTCGAGGACGGAGTTGGCGGGCCGCCGGGCCGGTGTCGGGAAGTCGGCGGTCGTAATGGCGGTCACGGTCGGGCGGCGTCCGATGCGGGGGGCGGCGCGTTCGACGATGCGGTCGGCGAAGCCGTGCCAGGTGGTGGCCGGCGCCCCGCCGTAATGGAAGGTACCGGACGTCCAGCTTCCGCCGCCCAGCCGCGTCCGCGCGATGGCGGTGATAGCCGCGGCGATGGCCGCCGCCGGGGTCGGGCAACCGTGCTGGTCGGCGACGACCCGCAACTCGTCCCGCTCGCGGGCCAGCCGCAGCATGGTTTTGACAAAATTGTGCCCATGCGCCCCGAACACCCAGGCGGTGCGCAGGATCACATGATCGGGCTGGGCGTCTCGCACGGCCTCCTCGCCGGCCAGCTTGCTGGCGGCGTAGACACCCTGCGGGGCGACGGGGTCGTCCTCGCTCCAGGGGGTGGACTTGCTGGTTCCGTCAAAGACGTAGTCGGTCGAGATATGGATCAGCGGCACCCCGGTGGCGGCGCAGGCGCGGGCCAGATTGGCCGGGCCGTCGCGGTTGACCGCGAAGGCCGCGTCCCGCTCGCTCTCGGCCCTGTCCACCGCGGTGTAGGCCGAGGCGTTGACGACCAGGGCCGGGCGATGGGCGGCGATGGCCGCAGCCACCGCCCGCGCGTTGGTGACGTCGCCGGACGCACGGTCCAGCCCCACCGGGGTCAGGTCCGGCGCCCAGGCGGCGCGCAGCAGCTCAAATCCGACCTGACCGTTGGAGCCGAAGACGAGAACGGCGCGGGGGTGAGACGTTGCTTCAGCCATGGGTCGATTCGGCGACGGGAGCCACGCCGAGACGCTGGCCGCCGTAACCGGTGGACAGGCGCTCCCACCAGGCACGGTTGTCCAGATACCACGCGACGGTGCGGCGGATGCCGGTTTCGAAGGTTTCAGCGGGCGTCCAGCCTAGCTCGCTCTTCAGCTTGGAGGCATCGATGGCGTAGCGATGGTCGTGGCCGGGCCGGTCGGTGACGTGGGTGATCAGGTTTCGCCGCGGTCCGCCGGGCAGCGGTCCGGCCAGCTCGTCGACCAGATCGCAAATGGCGTGCACGACGTCGATGTTCTGGCGCTCGCTGTCGCCTCCGACGTTGTAGCTCTCGCCCAACCGGCCGGTCGTCAGGATGGTCCAGAGCGCCGAAGCGTGATCGTCCACATAGAGCCAGTCGCGCACGTTCAGCCCGCTGCCGTAGACCGGCAGGGGTTGCCCTTGCAGCGCCTTCAGCGTCATCAGGGGGATCAGCTTCTCCGGAAACTGCCAGCAACCGTAGTTGTTGGAGCAGTTGCTGGCCACAGTCGGCAGGCCGTAGGTCTCGTGCCAGGCCCGGACAAAATGGTCGGACGCCGCCTTGCTGGCCGAATAGGGAGAATTGGGGGCGTAGGGCGTGGTCTCGGTGAAGCGCCCATCGTCGCCCAGCGTGCCGAACACCTCGTCGGTGGAAACATGGTGGAAGCGGAAGGCCGCCTTCGCATCGCCTTCCAGCGCACGCCAATGATCGAGCGAGACCCGCAGCAGGGTGACGGTGCCGACCACGTTGGTCTGCACGAAGGCCATCGGACCGTCGATGGAGCGGTCGACGTGGGTTTCCGCCGCCAGATGGATGACCGCCGTGGGGCGGTGGTCGGCGAAGACGCGGCGCAGTTCCGCCTCGTCGCAGATGTCCACCTGTTCGAAGGCGTAGCGCGGGTTCCCGGCGAAGGGAGCCAGGCTTTCCAGATCCGCGGCGTAGGTGAGCTTGTCCACGTTGACGATCGAGGCCGTCGTGTTCGCCAGGACCCAACGGATGAAGGCCGAGCCGATGAAGCCCGCACCGCCCGTCACCAGTATGCGCATGCCATTTCCCCCTACCGCGCCTTTTCGAAAGGCGCCATCAAACCGTCAAAGAGCCCATTCTGAAGCCCCCACCCGGCCGGATCGTGCCGGCCTCAGGATGGCTGGAAATCAAACAGGTCGACCGTCTCGGCCAGCCGCGGAGCCACCGCGTCCTTGTCCGAAACCGACACGCCGGCCGTCGCCGGCCAACCGATGCCGAGCGCCGGATCGTTCCACAGGATGGACCGCTCGCACTCCCGCGAATAGAGCGCATCGACCTTGTAGGCAACGGTCGTGTTCGGCTCGAGCGTGCAGAAGCCATGCGCGAAGCCGGCGGGGATGAAAAGTTGCTCCAGCCCGTCGGCGGTCAGTTCCACCGCGGCGTGCCGCCCGAAGGTCGGCGATCCGCGGCGGATGTCCACCACCACGTCCAGGATGCGTCCGGCCAGAACCCGGATCAGCTTGGTCTGGGCGAAAGGAGGAAGCTGGTAATGCATGCCGCGCACCGTGCCGGGCGTGGCCGACAGCGATTGATTGTCCTGCACCCAGCGCCGTTCCAGGCCGTTCAGGGCAAAGGCCTGTTCATTCCAGGTTTCGACAAAATATCCCCGCGCATCGCCGAACCGCTTCGGCACGACCAGTCGGACATCAGGCAGTGACGTTGACGTTACCTGCATAGGGAGGGATCCCATCGATCAGAAAGCTCCGCGCGTCGAGGCCGAAGGCTTCTCGGGCGGATTGCGGTGAATGGCAAGGCGACGTGCCAAGGCAGGCGGATGATCGGTTGCATCGAACGTTTCGTCAGGACGCCTGCATTCGGCAAAGAATAAATGGAATAGACCGTTCCTTAGCGCAAACACCTGTTGCATCGCAAGCAAAAGCCGGCTGGAACCCGTGCATAACTTAGGACATCATCCCCTGTGCCGGGGCGGCCTCCTGTACGAAGCCGTACTTCATCAGGTGGACGAGGCTGCGCAGCAGCAGCAGGCGGCGCTCCTCGGGGACGAGCGTCAGGATCTGGGCGACCGTGCGGCCTGGGGCGTCCAGGGATTCCAAAGCCATCAGCAGATCGGTGGCCGGTGATACGGTGCCGCCGCGCGCCGTCGAGTTCAGCGGATCGGCGTGCAGCGCTGCCAGGGCCTCGGCCATTCCCGCGCGGGTCAGGCTGCCGGCCCGCGCCAGCCGGGTCGACGGGGTCAGGTGGCGCGTCGGGTAGGACGCGAACATGCGCAGGGGATCCGGGCGCAACGGGTTGCCGTCGCGGTCGGGGCGCCGCGGGGCGCGTTCCGCGGCGTGGTTGCGGATTTCCGCCAGCTGGCGCCAGACGTCGAGATACTGCGGGATGATCGCCCGCCAATCGAAGGCGGCAATGGCGCGGGCCCGGCCGGCCTCACCCATCCGCCGCCGCAGTGCGGGGTCCGCAGCCAGCCGCGTGTAGGCGTCCGCCGCCGCGGCCACGTCGACGGCGCTCACCTGCGAGACGCGCCCGATGTAGAAATCATAGGTGTCCAGCCCGGCGGCGTAGCGGTCGGCAAAATCGGGTCCGGTGCCCGGCGGCGGTAGGATGGTGGGAATCCGGAAGCCGTCCACTCCGTCGCGCACCGTCTCGCGGTAGCCGTTCCAGTCGGTGACGACGCAGGGCAGCCCGGCTGCCATCGCCTCCACCGGGGAGATCCCGAAGGTCTCCTGCACGTTGTCCACCAGCGAGGTGAACAGGTCGGCGGCGGCCCAGACGCGGGTCCGCACTTCCGGCTTGCGACCGTCCAGGAAGATGGCGTTGACGCTGGGGCAATAACGCTTGGCACCCTGGATGAAGGCGGTGCCGATGGAGTCGTTGCCGAACCAGCCGGCCTGGATCAGGTGGATCCGCTTGCCGGTTCGCCGGACAGCCTCCTCCAGCGCCAGATACATGGCGATCGGGTGCGCCTTGGCGTGGAAGCTTAGGCGTCCCATGAACAGCACAGCGACGTCGTCCTCGCCGATGCCCAGCGCCGCGCGCTCCGCGTTGCGGTCCGCCGGGCCGAAGCGGAACGCGTCCGTGTCCACGCCGAGCGGGATCACCGGCAGATGAGGCATCGGGACCCCGACGGCGCCCAGCCGGTCGCGCAGATACTCCGCGTAGGGCTCCAGAACCGCCTCCACCGAAGCGCGGGCCGCCCAGGATGTGCAGATCACCGCGTCCCACGGTTGCACCGGCGCGGTGGCCAGGGCGCCCAGGGTCTGGGGCGATTCCGAGGTCGTGTGGGTGATGCCGCACAGGCTGTAGCCCCGCTGGTCGCGGGAGCGGCGGCGCCAGGCGAACTGGTCGATGCCCGGTCCCGGCAGGAACAGGCAGCCGACACGGGCCAGCCGCGACGGTTCTCCAGTCGGGTAGAGCGCCACCTCCCGTCCTGGCGCGTGGCGGGCGGCGAGATCGGCGAACAGGCGCGCCTGCTCCGGTCCGTCGGCGTGACAGGCGAAGCTGTTCAATCCGGAGTGCCGGAAGAAACCGACGAGGAAGGATTCCCCCGCCACATGGCGGCCCTTCAGGTCCGCCCGCGCGGTCTCGTAACCGTCGGGGTGGAAATAGATGGCGGCGTTGGACACGGGCGGTCGGGGTCCTTGGCGGTTGTGCGGGCGCTGCTCGGGCAAGGTTGGCGGGAGAGTAACCGCCCATCCTCGCCAGAGCAACGCGCCCGAATGTCCGTCCGCACCCCGTTCAGCCGTTCAGCCAGACTGCCAGATAATCGGTGCCGTTCACCGTGCCGGGCATCGCCGTCAGGGACCCCACGGACTTGCCGGTCAGCGTCAGGCTGGCGTCGATGTTGCCGTCGCCGTTGAGATCGATGTGGGCCGTGGCGCCGGTGAAGCCGCCGGCGCCGCCCATCTCCGCCCAGCTGATGACCGACGTTCCCGGTTGCCAGCCCCAGACGGTCACGATCTCCCCCGCCTCCAGGTCGGTCACGGTGGACCAGACCGGCTCGCCCGAGCGGGCGTCGAGGAAGAAGGTGTCGTGGCCTTCGCCGCCGGTCAGGAAGTTGGACCCTGTTCCGCCGTCCAGCACATCGTTGCCGGCGCCGCCGTCGATGGCGTCCGTGCCGCCCCGGCTGTTGATGAAGTCGTTGCCGTTGCTGCCGACGATCGCCTCGCCGTCGTCGCTGCCGATGAGCTGCCATTCCAGGGTCTGGACGGGTCCGGAGTAGGTCGAGGCCTCCTGGAGGATCCGTTGCCCCGATGCGCTGTTGGCCACACCGAAGAAGGTGCTGGCCACCGTGCCGGGCGTCGCGTCCCGGCTCAACGCCAGGGTCATGTCGCCGAAGGACAGATGTTCGATGCTGCGCAGGGTGTTCGTGCCCTGCGGGCCTTCCACCATCACTTCACCCGCTCCGCTGTGGCGGATGGTGTAGGACGAGGGCGCCCCCTCGAACACCGCCGTGTCGAACCCGTCGCCGCCGTCCAGCAGGTTGTTGCCGGCCCCGCCGATCAGCGTGTCGTTGCCGGCCCCGCCGTACAGGGCGTTGTCCCGTTCGTTGCCGATCAGGACGTCGTTCCCCGAGCCGCCGATGGCGTTCTCGATCCAGCAGTCGTAGGAAATGCCCAGCGTCCGGGATTCCATGTAGAAGCCGGCCCGCCAAGCCGGTCCCAGGTCGCTGTAGGAACCGGGGCGCAGGTCGATCCGGGCGTCGCTGGTCTGGTTGGCCCAGCTTATGGTGTCGTTGCCGCCGCCGTCCCAGATGGTTTCGAAGATCGCCTGTCCAGGCGCCCAGGAATAGACGGTGTCCCCGGCGTTGGTCGACATGTTGGCGCCGTACAGATACTGGATGGCCGCGATGTCGTCGACCATGGGGGTGGCCGGGAAACGATCCTGCCAATAGCCCATCTCCGGAGGCGCCCCGGGGTAGGACCGGTAGCTCATCGTGCTGTAGAGCTGGCTGTCGATTCCGGTGGGAGCGATCGGAAAAGCCCCGTATTCCTCATGCAGGTGCTTCAGGCCGAAGGCGTGTCCGATCTCGTGGACGATGGTCTGGTAGGTGTAGGAGCCGGCTGCCCAGGACAGGGTCGGATCGGCAAAGAGGGAGCCGAACCACACGTCGCCCGCTTCCGGCAGATCCACCACGGGCAGAACCGTGTAGGCGGTTGCCGGGGCGTTGCTCCCTCCGAAGCGGAGGTCGCCGCAGGACAGGGCGTTGTCGGCGACCTCGGTACAGGTGATGTTCGCCACCGCCGTCCAGGTGCCGAGCGCTTGGCGGATCGCCGCCTGTGCCGTGCCGGACAGGGTCCAAAGGCTTCCCGGGTCCGGCGTCAGATAGCCGTCCCGATAGGCCGACAGGCCGGCAGTACCGAAAGAATAGGTCAGGGAAACCCCGGCCCCCGGATTGCTCCCTTCGCCCCATTTGTATCCGGAAAGCAATGAATCGATTTCAATGCGTCCATTTCCCATGATTTCGGATACCGGGGATGTGTAATCCGGTGCGCTCATGGCCACCACCTTTTGAATAAAAGAGGGTTGTTTGTAAAAACAGCTCTTCAATTCAGAAGCAGAGCGCGCTCATTCAATGAATTCGGAGGAGATATAAACTAAATAATTAATATAATTAAATAAATTAAGGCTTTAGCGCTTAAGTTACCGTGCTGGGTATTTGATTTTCCTGTGGGGCGTAACGCGGGTGACAACAATGTCTTGGCGGGTGATCTTTCTTGGGCTGGCCCTATCCGTCCGGACGTCACTTGCGGGGGCAGTGGGCTGAAGGGGAGTGGTCCGTCTGGACGCGCCGTGCCCATTCCTCTTGCGCGACCGGATGCTTTCGCGGCCTTTTGGACCTGATCGATCCTTGGGATCAGCCCTTTGGAAAGACCGGAGAGGGACGATGGAGCGGGTGGACTGTGTGGTGGTCGGGGCCGGGGTGATCGGGCTGGCGGTGGCCCGCCGGCTGGCCCGCGCCGGGCGGGAGGTGGTGATTCTGGAGGCGGCGGACGCCATCGGCACCGGCACCAGCTCGCGCAACTCCGAGGTCATCCACGCGGGCATCTACTACCCCACGGGCAGCCTGCGGGCGCGTCTGTGCGTGGCCGGGCGTGACGCGCTCTACGCCTACTGCGCGGCGCATGGTGTGGAGCACAAGCGCATCGGCAAACTGATCGTCGCCACCGAGGAGGCTCAGTTGCCCCGCCTGGAGGCCATCCGCGCCCAGGCCGCCGCCAATGGGGTGGCGGATCTCGTCCCGCTCTCCGCGTCCGAGGCCGTGACGCTGGAGCCCGGCCTGCGCTGCGTGGGCGCCCTGCTGTCGCCGTCCACCGGCATCATCGACAGCCACGGTCTGATGCTGGCCCTGCGGGGCGATGCGGAGGCGGCGGGCGCGATGCTGGCCTTGCTCAGCCCCCTGGAGCGCGCCCATCGGGCCGCGGACGGTTTCGAACTGGAGGTCGGCGGGGCGGAGCCGATGCGCATCGCCTGCGGCACGCTGGTCAACGCCGCCGGGCTGGGCGCCTGGGGGGTGGCCCGCAATCTGAGGGATTTCCCGGCGGAGCGTGTGCCGCCGCGGGTGCTGGCCAAGGGCAATTACTACGCGCTGGGGCAGGGGCGCTCACCCTTCGCGCGGCTGGTCTATCCGGTGCCGGTGGATGGCGGGCTGGGTGTCCACCTGACGCTGGATCTGGCCGGGCAGGCCCGTTTCGGCCCGGACGTGGAGTGGCTGGACCCCGCGGGCTACGACCGGCTCGACTACCGGCCTGACTACCGGGTGGACCCGAAACGGGCCGACGGCTTCTACGGTGAGGTTCGGCGTTATTGGCCGGGCCTGCCCGACGGCGCCCTGGTGCCGGCCTATTCCGGCGTCCGTCCGAAGCTGAGCGGCCGCGGCCAGCCGCAGGCCGATTTCCTGATCCAGGGACCGGGGACGCATGGAATGCCGGGTCTGGTCAATCTGTTCGGCATGGAATCCCCGGGCCTGACCTCCTGCCTCGCCATCGCCAACGAAGTGGCGGAACGGTTGGGAGGTTTGTCGTGATCGAGGGTTGGCATGGCCGCAAACGGTGTTCTCATAACTTCGAGCGTAAAGCCTGATTCATCAGGCTTTACGCTCGCCCTCAAACGGCGGGTACGGCTGTCCGGCCGCTTGCCTTTGCAGGTATGGGTCTTCGCGGCCGCCGTCGCGGCCCCTACCGTCGAGTGTAAATGAGGAATTACGCTCGACGGCATCCAGTCCATGATGGGTTCCGCCTGCCGGGCATGGGCCCAAGGCTGTGGTTCGTCGGGCTTGGTAAACGCGTGGCCGCTGGCGATTCCGAGGCTTGAGCCGTTTTTGCTGCGGGGCAGGGGGCAAGCAAATGAAATTTTGCCCCCAATGGTTGCGTTGCCGGCCCGACACTTTGGTATGGACGTCTTCCGGTTGGCCGTGTAACAGGAACCGAGATGCGCGGTGCGGGTTGCAGAAACGTTGGGAGCACCGATGCATTCCGGTCTGCGACGCTCCTGTTGCGACCCCATCCAAGAATGCGTGCTTGATGAAAATCCCATTTAACCTTCCTTCCATCGCCGGCAAAGAGATCGAGCATATTAAGAATGCTATTGAGCGCGGGCAGTTGGCTGGTGATGGGCACTACTCTCGACAATGCCACGCATGGCTGAAAGACTTCACAGGTGTTCACGCATCTCTTCTGACGCATTCCTGCACGGCAGCGTTAGAAATGGCCTCCATCCTGCTCGACATAGGGCCTGGGGATGAGGTCATCATGCCGTCCTTTACTTTCGTCTCGACCGCCAGTGCGGTGGCATTGCGAGGTGGGGTGCCGGTGTTCGTGGATATCAGGCCGGATACTCTGAATCTTGACGAGACCCTCATCGCCGATGCAATCACGCCACGCACGCGAGCAATCAGCGTGGTCCACTATGCCGGTGTTGTCGCCGAAATGGACGCTATAGGTGCCATTGCCCGCCAACACGACCTCGCTGTTATCGAGGACGCGGCACATGCTTTCGGTTCCAAGTACCATGGACGGGCGGCGGGTTCGATCGGCGATATGGCTGCCTTCAGCTTTCATGAAACGAAAAACATCATTGCGGGTGAAGGCGGGGCCCTGCTTCTGCGCGACGCCACCTACAATGAGCGTGCAGAAATCATCCGTGATAAGGGAACGAACCGACAGAAATTTTTCCGTGGCCAAGTCGATAAGTACACCTGGGTCGATATCGGCTCCTCTTACCTTCCAGGCGAGTTGATCGCCGCGTTTTTGTTTGGGCAGCTTGAGCAGGCGCACCGTATACAGAACGAGCGCATGGGATACTGGACGCGGTACGACAAGGCACTCCATGGTTATCGATCGCAGGGCATTGGCTTACCGAATATTCCAAGCCACTGCACTCATAATGCACACCTCTATTACGCTCTGATGCCAGATTGTGAGACCCGGCAGGAGATGATCCGTCGGTTGCAGTTGGAGGAGATTTTTGCCCCGTTCCATTACGTCCCGCTGCATACGGCGCCGGCTGGCCGACGTTTCGGCCGTGCGGCAAGTGATCTGGCGGTGACGGATGCCATTGCGCAGCGGCTTCTAAGGTTGCCTCTTTATCCAGGAATGGGAAACGATGCTGTCGATCGGGTGATCGAGAGCTTCGGCAGGCATCTTGAAGACATTCTGTGAGCTTTCCCAAGGAAATGGCAGGGATAATTCGAAATTAAAACGGGTATTTCTATTTCCATAAATTCTTTTTGTTAATTCCTGGATAGAATCCTGTATTATTCCAATCTGGAGTGGAGTCAATGGCAGATAATTTACCAAGAAAGAAGAGATTGCTCTCCATATCAATTTATTTTTTAGTGCCTGCTATTGTTTTTATCTGTTTGTTTTCCTGGCGCCCATTATTTCTTGGTTTCTACCACGATGACTGGTATAATATATTAAGACCTTTGCGTTACTCGGAATACGATGAATTCATAAATCAAATTACCAGACCTCTGTATTGGGCGGGAACGGCTTTTCTCAGGCACACGATTTTTGACAACCCTGTGGCCTGGCACACTGTTCTTGCCGGACTGGTGACGTTGAATGCGGTCGCGATCGGCGCCGTCGGCCATCGCCTTGTCGTGCTCATCTCGGATGATCGGGACATGGCACGCTGGAGCATGGCCTTGTGCGCCAGCGTGTGGCTTGCACTCCCTTGGGCGTTGGGCCTGACCGTTTGGCCAACGCCGACCGTTGGGCAACTGGCAATCACCTGTTTCTGCGGTGTTGCGCTTGTCCTTTTATCGGAGGCTCCCCTTCGAAACCGGCTTTATGCGGGAGGCGGGCTCTTTTTACTTGGTCAATTGATCAATGAACTGTTCTGGTTCGCCTTCATTCCTCTGTTGATAATCAACGCCGCTGCGGATCGTACTCGTTACGGTGCGGTGCGATGGCGCCATATTGGGCTATTGACCGGTGGCTTTCTGGCGCTCCAGGCCATCCCTTTGTTTGCCAACCGGGCTTTGCACGCCTTCGGCATCGGCATCAATCGATCATTCAACCCGAATTGGTTCGACACGATTTTTCTCAGCCTGCGTCTTTTGCCGCAGGAGGTGAACCGTGCCGTAGTCTACCCTCAAGCCTTTTGGGCGGTGCTCGCTGTTCTGTTCGCCGCCATCGCTTACGGTCTTGCAACACACCGCAACCGGTTGCTGATTTTTGCATGTCTCATGGCTGTCATAGCGGGCGGGGTGGGCTCGGCGATTATGTTCGCATTGGCTGGCTATCGGTTGGAGTCGGTCGGTGTTTTTTCCCGGACCATGAGCACAGCCAGTGTGTGGTTCAGCCTGCTGCCGGCGCTTGTCCTTGGCGCGTTCGGAGCGGTGGGTCGGTTGGGGCGCCACGCCGCCATCTTGGCCCTCTGCGCACTGATCGCCATCCTCGGCGTTTCGACGCAGTACCGTTTAGCGGAGTGGGCAACGTCCTGGGAGCGGCAGAAAGCCCTTCTTGCGTCCTTCCCTGGTGAAAAAATCGCCGACACTGCGTCGCCGAACGCCTTTATCGTCGTCTATCTTCCAAAGCAAGAAACGGCGGTTGAAGGGTTCGAGGCCTTTTGGGACATGACCGGTGCGCTGATGAACGCCTTCCCAAGGCTTCAAGAGCGGCTTGCGCCCGAACAGGTCCGTTATTTTGCCACCGCTGTGCGGGCCGACCGCCATCATGTGAAATGGGATGGCGCCGGTATGACGACATCCTGGTGTGCTCCCGCGCAGGGGGAACTTTGGCGTCTTACCGCCGAAGGAGAACTGTATGTTTGGGAAGCTGAAACGGGGAGACTTCACCGTTACGACAAGGGGGTCGACTTTGGGTGCGACACCCCTCCGCCAAAAAGCGGGTCATGACGAAACGGGAAACCCGCTGTGCAGCCGGTGTCATCGCCGCTCTTCCTGGATCGCCAACCCGAACCCTTCGCGGCCATAACCGTTGCCGTTGTAGAGCATGTAGCGGTGGCCGGCGTGATCGAAAACGCATGGATAGGTTCGTTCCCGGCTCTCCCATGGTTCAGGAGTACCCTGGAAGCGGATCGCTGCATCGTCCCGTTTCCAGGTCGCGCCATCGGCCGAGCGGGCAAAGCCCAGCGCATAGTCCGGCCGACGCCGCGCGTACCACATGGACAGGCTTCCATCCGGTTCACGGATCACCGAAGGGCGGGAAACGGCGAACTCGTCCGGGTCATCGGCCCCCGCGATGTCAATGACCGTTCGATCCCCAGGCGTCCATGTCGTCAGGTCAACGGATCGCGCCTCCTTGATCACGTGGGTCATCTGTAGCCCTGCGTCGCCCCAAGCCAAATGCGAACCGAACCACATGCGCCAGCCGATCCCATCGCGGATCACCCACGGATATCCAAGGGTGAAGGGGTTCTCCCGGCTGCGCCCGACTATGGGAACGGGCGAAACCCGGATAAGCGCCCCGTCGTCCTCGCCGACGGCAAGACCAATGAAGTTCGTGAACGGCACTCGCTGGAGCACGGTCCAACCGAGATAAAAGACGTATGTTCGGCCGTCATGACGAAGGACGCAACCGACCGTCACACCGTCGGCATCGAAAGCCCCTCGCGGTCCTGGTGAGAGAAGAGGGCCTCGGGGCGCCCCCAGCACCTCGAAGCGGTCGCCTTCAAGACCGAGGTCAAGCGCGGCGATGGACGAGCGTTGCTGCGCGTCACGGGTGGAAAAGAAGACGCGGACCCGTTCGCCATCGAGCGGCAAGACCGTCGGATAGCTGGCGTGACTCATCCCCCAGGGGGCAATTCCCGGTGCAGCCTGTACCTGGCCAAGCGGGCGCCAAACATTCCCGATACCGAGCAGCAGAGCCACGTCCTGCCCCCCTTCTGTCAGATGGATTTCAGGCGTGTACTTTTCACGCGCCGCTCTTCCGTATGGTCAATGGGCATATGGACGCTTTCCGCGGCGGTGTCTTTTGTAATCAGCCCTCCTGCTCCCACGAGGGTGAACGCTCCCAGCGAGACATGATCCCGAATTGTCGTGTTGACGCCCAGGAAGCTGTTTTCGCCGATCGTTACTCCACCGGACACCACCACATGGGACGTGATGAAGCAGTTCGATCCGATCACACTGTGGTGTCCGATGTGGTTGCCGCTCCACAAGGTCACGTTGTCGCCAATGGTCACAAAGGGCTGGATGGTGTTGTCTTCCAAGATGAAAGCGTTTTCCCCGATGCGCTTCGTATAGACGGTGGCCCGCGGACTGATGTAACTCGCCAGCTCATAGCCGGCCTCTTTCAGGGCGGTGCATTTGGCGGCGCGGAGCCGGTTCATCGACTGATAGGAAAGCGCGACAAAAGCGTCGTGCGAAGCGGCTGGAAAGCGGGCTGAGATCTCATCAAGGGCAACCAGCGGACGGCCGAACCGAGTGTGCGCATCAAGATAGCCGGCGTCGACAACAAAAGCGGCGACCACCCGCCCGGCCTCGCGCGTGAAGTAGAAGTCTGCCAATTCGGCAATGTCGCCGGCCCCGAAGATCACGATGGGCTTCATGGCCGTTCCTCCGGGGTGTGCCGAACCAGCAGAGTGAACTCGTAAAGCCCATAATCGTGCCGCAGGGCGACGTGCCGCCCGAAACGTTGGATGCACCAGTCCAGAAGCTCCGCCGGCGAGGCATAGTAGAGGCGCGGGTCCATGCGGTCACGGTCGGAATGGGCGGTCAGGACGTTGAAGGCGATGCCACGCCGTGCCTGTGCCGCCATCGCCGCGATCGTCTCCTGAACGAATCCCAGCCATTCCTGGTCGGGAATGTCAAAGCGGACGTTGAAGATGCCGCTGGCAACGACGTAGTCGGCCGGTGGAGGAGCATCGCTTTCCTCAAACACCACATCCACCAATCCGCCATGGGTCTGGCGTGCCGCTCGCACCATGTCGGGGGCGATGTCCACCCCATGGTAAGGATTGGGTCGGCCGTTGCGGCGCAAAAAGGCGGCAAGCGCTCCATATCCGCAGCCCAGTTCGGCGATGCTGCCGCGGTTGTCGGTTCCGACAAGGTCCAACAGCCGGGCGAAGCGAAGTTCCTGCGAACACTCGTCACGCCAATCCGCGCCGCGGGCGGTCGGCCCATGGGTCGCCAAGCGGTCACTGTAATAGGCTGCAACTCGGTCGAGGAATGGCCGGCGGCTCATGGGCTTGCGTCTTCCAGGGCATTGGCAGGGGATACGGTGCTCGGTGGCGCCGTCGAACGGTGGATCGCCGTTATGATGGTCCGCGGACGCCGCTTGACCTCAAGAAAGATCGTCCCGATGTAGATGGCAATCACACCGTTGATGAACATTGACAGGCCGCTGAACAGCAGAAGCCCGATCATCACCGAGGTCCATCCCGGAACCCCAATTCCGGTGATGAAATACCGCAGGACCAAGAAGGCGATCAAGAGAACCGATCCGGCGCTGATTGCGAGCCCCGTTAGAAACACCCCGATCAGCGGCGCGATGGAAAACGCGGTGACCGCCATCAGGAACAATCGGAGCAGCTTGCGGAGCGTGTATTTCGTCGGTGCGAGCGCTTCCTTTCTGACCGGTAGCGGAACCTGCCGGAAGCCGGTCACGTGCATGATTCCAACCAGAAAGATTTCCCGCTCATCGAACGTCAGAAGCGCGTCGATGTACCGCCGTGACATCAATCGGGCCGTTGTCACATCGCGCGGAAAATCAAGGTCGCTGAGGAAGCCGAGCAGGCTGTAGAACGCGTTGCGGCACATCTGATAAAGCGGGTTGCCCTTGGGCCGAACCTGAACGCCGTAGACGACATCCGCCCGCTCCCTGACCATGGCTTGATGAAAGTCCACCGCCCACAGCGGGTCCTCTTCCAGGTCGCCGTCCATCATCATGACGAGATCGCCGGTTGCGATGCCCAGCCCGGTCCATAATGCCTTGTGCTGGCCAAAGTTGCGGGACAAGTCCACGACGACGACGCTGGGGTCCCGTTCGGCAAGCGCCACGGCGACGGCCGCCCCGTTGTCGGGAGAGCCGTCGTTGACGAAGACCACTTCATGGTCGAAACCGAGCCGTCGGGCCGCCTCCGCCGCCCGTTCCGCGAAAGGCTCGATATCGTCGGCGGTGCGATAGATCGTCGTGACGAAGGATATCTTCACGGACCGTGAACCTTGACAAGGGACTGGCAATAGGCCGGCGCATCGGGCCCGACCGCGAACAGCACGTCGATCACGGAAACGGCATGGTCGAAAGCCGGCCCCCGCTGGGGATAAGGCGGATAGGGACCATAGCTCATCCAATCGACGGAGATTCCTGCCGCCGTGAACGGCGCCTCGTCAAGATAATCGCGTGCCGACGGGCCGGACAGATAGCGGGTGGCGCCCGCCTTGCGGCAGATGTCCAGCAGCCGGTCTCCACGCTTCCCTTCGGGTTCGAAGTTCCGGTCCCGCACCACGCGGGTGGTGATGCCAAGCCGTTTCAACAATCCGACAAGGAACAGTTCGTTCACCTCGGTCAGCGTGGACAGGCGGTCGGCCTGCTCGTACAGCGTCCGCAACGCCGGAGCTTCATCGGCGAAGAAGGGCGCGCGCCGGTAGGCAAGTTCGATCGCGCGCCAATGCTTTTCCGCCCAAGGTTCGGCAAAGCGGACGTCCTCAATTGACTGTTCGAAACGCGCCTTCGTCGCCACCGGAATGGTAAGCCAGATCGGGCCGTCGGTCGTCATGATCCGATTGCGGTTGTGCCAGTGCCGCTTGACATATTGCGCGCCATCCAGAATGACGTGGACGTCGGTTCGGCCGATCAGATCGAAGAAGCCCTTCCAGGGAATGTAACAGGACTGGATGATCGAGACGTTCATGAAGGGTCCGGTCGGCTGGTGCGTCGTGGGGCTGGCGGTCCGCCGAGAGCTGGTGGTATGCCTATGACGGGGCGGGGTGGCCGCTTGGTTGGGTTGTGCATTCCATGTTGAAATATCTGTTCCTTGCCGGAACTCTGCTCTTCACGGTTTATGGCCAGTTGATCATTAAGGCCCGCGCGGGCGTTCTGGCAAGCGATGTGAGCGAAGGCGCCGGTTCTTATCTCCTGCGCATGTTCCTCGATCCGCTGGTGATAACGGGTTTCGCAGGGGCTGGGATGGCCGCGCTGTGCTGGCTGCTCGCCGTGCGGTCCCTGCCGATCGTGTATGCCTATCCGTTCATGGCCTTGAGCTTCGTCCTGGTGCCTTGTGGTGCCGCCCTGTTCTTGGGCGAGGTCATCAATTGGCCCCAGATGGTCGGTCTCGCTCTTATCGTTGCGGGCGTGGCTCTCACCGCGGTGTTTCGGTAATGCCGTCCTTGGCGACGGGGCTTCGGCTGTGCCCAACCTGCGGTGCTGGCGATACGGTCGAGGTCGATGGGATGTTCTGGCCCACCGGCTGGTGCTGCCCGGCGTGCGGCGGCGGTGTGTCCAGGGTTGACGGTATTCCAATGTTCGCCCCGGATTTGGCAGACACAGTGTCCGGCATTGATCCGTCCGCTTTCGCTGCGCTTAAGGAGGTTGAGCAAAGGCATTTCTGGTTCCGCACCCGCAACCGTCTTCTCACCGGCCTGATCAACCGGCATTTTCCGCAGGCGCGCTCCTATCTGGAAGTTGGCTGCGGTAATGGTGCCGTGTTGGCCGAGGTGGCCGGGCTGCGCCGCTGGACCCGTCTGGTTGGCAGTGAGCTGCATCCTTCCGGCTTGGTCAACGCTCGGGAACGCCTGGAACCGGGAGCGGAGTTCATGCAGATGGACGCGCGGCGCATTCCTCTGCGCAGCGCTTTCGAACTGGTGGGCGCATTCGATGTGATCGAGCACATCGAAGAAGATGAGGCCGTGCTGACCGAACTGGGGGCGGCGTTGGTGCCCGGTGGCGGTTTGCTTCTAACCGTGCCTCAGCATCCCTTTTTGTGGAGCGAAACGGATGCGGCGGCGCATCATGTACGGCGGTATCGCCGTGGCGAACTCGACGCCAAAGTCCGCAAGGCCGGTTTTGAGATCCTTCAGTCTACGTCCTTCTTGTCTTTGCTGTTGCCATTGCTGATGACCTCGCGTCTGGCGTCTGGCCGCCGCTCGTCGCAACGCGCTGCCCACACGGCCGAATTCGCCATAGCTCCCGCATTGAATCGTATCCTTGGTGCCGTCACGGACCTGGAGGTTGGATTGACGCTCCGCGGTGCTTGTTGGCCGGTCGGCGGCAGTCGTGTCGTGATAGCCCGGAAAACGGCCTGAAGTGGGCTGAACCGTGCCGGGTTTCCCGGCAACTGCATTCAGGTTGCTGCTGGCTGTCGGTAATCGGTGCCCGTTGCGGCCATGGCGCTGAGGGTGACGGCGTGCACTGAGTCGAGGAGGAGCCGCTCCTGGGTAGGGGGCCTTCGTCAGACGAAGGCGTTCTCGACCAACTCGCACAGCATGTGGCCGGCGGCGATGTGCATTTCCTGGATGCGCGGGGTGTCGGTGGACGGGACGCACAGGCAGACGTCGCACAGCTCCTTCATCCGCCCGCCGGCGGCGCCGGTCAGGCCGATGGTGCGCATGCCGAGCGCGCGTGCGGCTTCCAGGGCGGCCACCACGTTGCGGCTGTTCCCGCTGGTCGAGATGCCAACCAGCACGTCGCCGGCCCGCCCCAGGGCGCGAACCTGCCGGGCGAACACCTCGTCGTAGGAATAATCGTTGGCGATGGCCGTCAGGGCGGAGGTGTCCACCGTCAGGGATACCGCCGCCAGTGGCGCGCGGTCCCGCAGATAGCGGCCCGTCAGCTCTGCCGCGAGATGCTGGGAATCGGCGGCGGATCCGCCGTTGCCGCAGAACAGCACCTTGCCGCCACCCTTCAGCCCGTCGATCATCAGCCCGGCGGCGGCGTCGATCTGCTCGGCCTGCTGGGCGAAGGCCGCAAAGTTCCGGGACGTCTCAAGCAGGGCTTCGCGGACGCGGTCGGCGGCGGAATGGCTCATCTTCAAGTCCTGGGGTTTGGAAAACGGACGAACCATACGACGGGGCGCCGATGGGCGCCACAGCCCTTTCCGGCGCCCCGCCTTCCATCACAGGATGCCGAGCCGCTGCCACACTGGCAGCTTCTGCGGCAGGAAATCGGCCAGCTTCGCGGCGACCAGCGGGCGCATGACGTCCGGGTCGGAGATGGGTGAACCATCCTCGGCGAAGATCGTGCGCCCAAGCGTGCGCAGCGCGTCCATCACGAAGCCGCTGAGGGGCTGGATATCCACCGGCTGCCCGGCCAGAAGACCGGCCAGGACGAGACGCTCCAGAGAGTCGGCCCCGATGCCCAGCCCGATCGTGGGCGCCGCCAGGAAGAACAGGCTTTCGTCGACCAGCATGCGCCGACCGATCGCGCGGTTCAGCCGTCCGGCCGCCTGATGGCCTTCCTCCGCAGGTTCCACCAGGGGATGGACTTGGTTGGCGGAAATCAGGAGCGCCACAAAGCGGGAGATCGTGCCGAAATCGTGCCGCGCCATCGTCGGCAGCGCCGCGATCTCGCCGAGGCTCGGCGTGCCCGTGGCAAGCGCGTCGAGGATTGGCAGGCCGAGCCCCGGATCGTGGCGCAGTTCGCCCAGCGGAACCGGAACCGCCAGCCCGGCGCTCTCGCGCGGGACCGTCAGGGTGAAACGAAGCCGCTGGAGTTCCGCGGTGGCTTCCGCGGCGGGCAGCCGGTCCAGGCCGCGGACGAAGATGTCGCGGCGGAACACCTGATTCATGGCGAAGTCGCGCACCGTCTCCGCCAGCGTCGGGTCGGCGATCTCCGCCAGGATGCCCCGCAGTTCCGGACGGACCGACAGCTCGTCGAAATTGTGCGGGATGTTGGCGGAGCAGGCGTAGCCCAGCTTCGCTCGTGCCATGTCCTGCGCCACCTGGGCATGGCCCAGAGGCTCCCAATGGGTGTTCAGATACTCGTGCGTCAGATAGTGGCGATCCTGCTTCGCGATCGTTTCGAGATGCTGCCCGGGGGTGGCGTTGGCGGCGAAATAGCCGGCCCCGCCCTCGCTCAACCGGCCGATGAAGCCGAGCGCCGCGTCGAGCTGCCGGTCGCTGCGGGCCGGGTTGGCCGCCGCGTGCGCCAACATCAGCTTCTGCAGGGGAAGCAGCGGCGCCCAGCCGGGCATGGCGTTGTAGCTGACGAAGACCAGCCCGCCGGGCTTCAGTGCCTTCTCCAGGATGTCCACCACCGCCCGGCGGTTCTCCGGGCTGACCCAACTGTAGACGCCGTGCAGGACGATGACGTCGAAACCCTCGCCGGCCTCGTCCGCCGGCAGCGCTCCGGCGGCCACCTCCTGGAAGCTCCGCTCCAGAAAGGTGACGTTGGACAGCCCCGCCTCTTCGGCCAGCCGGCGCGCCCCGGCGACGTGCAGCGGGTTGAAGTCGATGCCGGTGAAACGCCCGTGGGGGTGGGTCGCCGCCAGGATGTTCAGGGTCATCCCCTGGCCGCAGCCCAGCTCGCAATAGCGGAAGGCCCGGTCGGTGCGCGGCGGCCGGATGCCGTTCAGCAGGCAGACGTAGGACAGGTAACCGGGCGTCAGCTCGCGATAGGCACCATGGGTGTAGGCGATGTCGGCGTTGTAGCCGTCGCTCCACGCGCTCATGTCGGGGTCCTTTCCGCGGGGTTCCGTCCGGCGATCAGATCGTCGATCAGAGCGAGATGACGGGGCAGGGTGACGGTGCGGAGATCGTAATTCTCGACCACCGTCCGCCGCGCCCGGTCGCGCAGGGTCTGCATACGGTCGGGATGCTCGAACACCTCGTCGACCCGGTCGGCCAAGGCCGCCCCGTCGAAGAAGTCCACCAGCAGGCCGTTCTGCCGGTCGCGCAGGACCTCCTCAACCGGGATGGTGGCGGAGCCGATCAGCAGGCAGCCCGACGCCATGGCCTCCAGGAAGGACCAGGACAGAACGAAGGGATAGGTCAGGTAGACGTGGGCAGACGAGACGCGGAGCACCGACAAATAAGTGCCGTAGGGGATCTTGCCCAGGAAATGCACGCGGCTCCGGTCGATACCCGACCCGATCTCGGCCATCAGGATGTCACGGTAGCTCCTCCCGTCACCGGACACCTGCCCGTAGCTGACCTCGTCGCCGCCGACGATCAGCACATGGGCCTTGGGCCGCCGCTTCAGGATCTCCGGCAGGGCGCGCATGAAGACGTGGAAACCCCGGTAAGGCTCCAGGTTGCGGGCGACATAGGTGATGACCTCGTCCTTGCGGGTCAGCGTCAGGCCCGACGGCAGGCGCAGCCACGCGTCGGGCTCCGGGTGGACGATGGTGGTGTCCACGCCCTCGTGGATCACGCTGATGCGCGAACGCATGTAGTCGGGATAGAGCGACCACTGCCAGCCGGTCGGGGTCTGGCCCCAGTCGGCGGCGTCGAAGCCCAGCGTGTTGATGACGTTCTTGGTGCGCACCCGTGGGCCGTCGTTCTCGGTGACCGGCACCGTTGGATCGAAGCCGATGTCGGCCCCGTGCAGGTGATAGAAGAACTCGAAATAGGCGAGCAGAGGAACGTCCGGCCAGACGTCCTTCATATACAGCGTCTCGCCCCAGCCGTTGTGCCCGATCATGATGTCGGGGCGGAAGCCTTCGGCCTTCAGGCGGCGGCAGACCTCATGGACGCTCTGCCCATAGACGACCGCCAGCTCCAGTTCCTGGATGTAATGGTGCGTCGTCGGCTTCGCCGTCCGGAAGGGCTGGTAGACCGCGCGCTCCACGCCGGGAATCTGGGCTGGGCTGTCGTGCGAGATGAAAACCACCCGGTTGCCCGGCTGGGCTGCCAGATGCTGCACGATGTGCTGGTATTGGCCCGGAAAGTTCTGGTGGACGAAGAGATAGTTCATCGCGTGCCGCCGATTCCGCAAAGAAGGCCCGCCATCCGCTGCGGGCCAGGATGAGCATGGTTCCCGAGCCTCAGCCGGCGGACGGCGGGACGAGGCCAAGCTCCTTCAGCGCGTCCGCCGGCGCGGGTGGACGGAAAGCCTTGACCTGCAATTCGTACGCCTCGGCCCGCCGCCAGATCGCCACCGGTTCGAAACCCGCCTCCTGCAACAGGCGCCCGAGCAGGTTCGGGGTGAAGCCGGTGCGGTGGGCCATGAAGCGGTTTCCCATGGCCAGGGCCGGACCATAGCCGTACACGACGTCCAACGGCCGGATCGGACCGTTCCTGGAGTCATAGAGGGGCTCGTCCAGCCGATCCTCAGCCACCAGCTTCGCCACCGCCTGCAGGTCGGGCACGCTCAAGAAGAGCGTGCCACCCGGCGTCAGGACGCGCAGGAACTCCCGCAGCGCCACCGGCACGTCGTGCGGGTCGAGATGCTCCAGATTGTGCGACGACCAGACGGCATCCACCGACCCGTCGGGCACCGGAACCATGTCCGTTATCGAAGCGATGATGTCCGGGTCGACCTTCGGGTCGATGTCGAGACGCAGCTCCCGCCACCCATCCGTCGGCAGGGAGCTGCCGAGGATGGAAATGGCGCGCTGACCGCATCCGACATTGAGCACGGTCTTGAGCATCGGCCTGTGGGCGTTCCGGATCAATAGGAACGCGGCTGGGTGCCGCCGGCCTTCTCGACGAAGCGCAGCAGGAAGCCTTCCAGAGCGTCGCTGATCGCGTCGGAGCGGCAGGGGCTGCCGTTCTGTCCGGCGGGCGAGCGGTAGCCGCTGACGAAGGCCCCCTCATAGACGCAATCGAAACGCTCGGCCGTGGCGCCGCGCAGGCGGATCGAGAAGCCGACCAGGGGCGTGCCCAGGCCGCGGCTGCCGCACATGCCGCCACCGCTGATCCAGGGGGTTTCCCAGCCGTTCGCGGTCAGGCCCTTGTACTCGATGTCCTCGGAGGCGATGCCCTCGACCGGGGTGATCGAGAAGGCCTCGATCCACAGACGCTGTCCGACCGCGCCGGCCCAGTTGGAATCGGCGAAACGCAGATCGCCCTGGCGCTGGATGTGGGCCAGGATTTCGGTGCGCGGACGGACAGTCGATGAAGCTGCCGGCGCTTGGAACTGCGCGCCCTTGACCGGAGCGGACGCTGCCACCGGAGCGGCGGCCTGCTGAGCCGCGGGAGAATCCGCCGGGGCATCGTCGATGCGGGCGAACTGGAGCGAGAGCAGCGCGTTCTGCCGTTCGGTGTGCTTGTAGGAGGACAGGATCAGGTTCGCGGGCCCACCCGACACCTTGATGATGATGGTGTCGCCCGGCTTGCTAAGCCAATTTCCGGCCACGCTGCCAATCATCTCGACGGTGGTGCCGGAATGGTTGTTGGGGGACGCAGCGAGCTGAACGCTGGGAAGAGGAAACTCGCCGGCCGCCGCCATGCCGCCGCCGCTCGTGACGATCAGCGAATAGAAACCGGGTGCCAGCGACAGGGTCTGGGCCGTCGCCTTGATCTGAGAGGGTTGTTGGGCTTCTGTGGACGCAACTTTACCGATCATCGACGACCCCCCGCGGGACTGGGAAATTGAACAGAAGGCGTTCGGACCATCCGAATCCGCCCCCGGAATGCTTGGCCTGTAATCTGACCGAAAGGAAGAGGACTGCCCGATTGCTACGCCATGCGGCGTATGAGCGTCAAGAATGCCCAGGAGGGCGTCGTTGATTGTCGCAGCCTCCAGCAACGGTGGCAGCAGATGGCCGCCACCCTTCTCACGGATGCGCTCGGACATCGCTCCCAGGTCGAAGGCCACCACCTCCAGTTCGGCCTTCCAGGCGGTGGACAGGGCGTAGCACCAGGTCTCCGGCGAGATGGACGGCAGAAAGGCGATGTCGGCCTCCTGCGCCCGCACCAAAGCCACCGCCTCCGCCTCCGTGAAGCGGCCGGTGACGAAGCCGTGCCCCGTCTCGAACAGGGGCGGGTCCGCCTCGCTGAAGCCGACCACCACGAATTCCAATGGCAGGCCGCGCGCCGCGGCGTCGCGGGCGCAGGCCAAGAGAACCTCGTAGCCTTTCTGGATGCCGACGGCGCCGATCGTGCAGACGCGCCACCGGCGGCCGTCCCGGCGGCGGGGCGGCTGGGGTGGCGGCGGGGCGATATCTTCCCAGGGCCTGACCTCGATGGGGCGCGGGGCGATGTGACGCAGCAGCCGCGCCGCCACATCGCGGGTCGGCGCCGTCACCCGACGCGCGCCGGCGGCCAGAGTGCGCGTGCGCCGGCGCAGAGCACCCACCGTCAGTTCCGGGTCGGCACGGTCGTCCGGATCGGCGGTGCAGCGTTCGCAGGCGGCCAACTCCGGCTCCCCGCAATAGCGCCCGTCCTTGTCCACCAAGCTGAGGCGCGGGCAGATCAGGCCGTAATCGTGGATGGTGAGATCATAAGGAACGCCGAGCCGCCCGGCCAGGTCCAGCACCGCGGGGTCATGGCCCAGCAGATGATGGATCTCCACCGCCGCCGTGCCGGCCAGCCGCAGGGCCTCGACCAGTTCGTCAAGTTCTCCGCGGGTGCGGAACACCAGATCGCGCAGGTCGGGCCGGTCCATGGCCTCGATCCGGCAGCGGCGCTCGGACGGGATGGAAGGACGGCGCCGGGCATTCTCCTCCTCGTCCTCGTCATCGTCCTCGTTTCCCTCCGCGGCTCCGGCGGTTTCGGGAATGAGCCGCAGGACGCGCCAGCCCTCCGCGCGCAGAGCGTCGGTGTGCTCCTCGATGAAGCGGGCGACCCCGCCACGCCCGGCGAGCGTGACCAGCAGGACGGCGGGTCCCTGTGCGGTTCCGCCCCCCTCCGCCCAGCGGGCGAGGTCGAGGCGCCGGCGCGCGGCCATCAGCGGGTCGGCGGCGATAAAGTCCTGGACCAGCGCGTCGTATCCGGGATGCAGCCGTTCCAACAGGTGGCTGTTGCGCGCGGCGAGGATCGCCTTCTGCCGTCCGAAGGAGCGTCCGCCCACATGCGCCACGAAAACGTCGGCGGCCCCGAGATGGCGCCAACCCAACCGGTGCGCGCGCAGACAGAAATCGTTCTCCTCACCATAGCCGCGCCCGAACAGCCACTCTTCGAAGGGGCCGGTCTCCCTGAGGCAATCGCGCCGGATGTAGGCGCAGAAGCCGACCGCCGTCGGCAGGTCGACCCGCAACCCGGCGTTCACTGTGCGGGCCAGCCGGTCGAGCGCCGCCGTTTCCGTCAGGGACGGCGGGGATGGCCGGTCCGCCCCCGAGGGGTAGTTGAGGATTGTGGCGTCGTTGGACAGGGGGGTGACCGTGCCGACGTCCAGCGCCGACCAAGCCGCGGCGCGCAACCGTTCCAGCCACGGCCCGGCAACCAGCGTGTCGGCGTTCAGCAGCACGGCGTCACGGTCGGGATGCAGGGCCAGCCCCCGGTTTACCGTGGCTGGAAAGCCGAGATTGTGCTGGTTGCGGAGCAGCGTGATGCGCCCCGCCTCGGCGAGCGCCTTCAGTTCGCGGACAAGGTCCTCATCCGGGCTGGCGTCGTCGATGACGACGATCTCGCACGGCGTGGCATCCCCCGCCGCGAAGACCGACCGCAGACAGGCCATCGTCTCCTCCCGCCCGCGGTGGACCGGGATCACGATGTCCACCATGGGCGATGCCCCAGTGGTTGGCGAAGCGGCTGGAGGGCGCCCCGTCCCTGCCGGACGGGATGGCCGCGGACCGACCGGCGTGGAACGCCGTCCGATCCGGCGGGGGCCGGGCCAGGGAAGGGGGCTGCCAGCCAGGGGAGCATGTCCTGGTCCGGCGGTGACGTGGAGACGGCCGGGCGAGAGGCCGGCGACGACCGGATCGATGAGGAAGCCGTAATGGCCGTCCTCGACCCCTTGGGCTCTCACCCCCTGTACCGGACGGTTCGCAGTCACGGTCACGGTGCGTCCGGCCTCGTCCGTCACTTGGACGGTGACGGACTGCGGCGGATCGCCGGGGCACCAAGCCCAGCCGGAAAGCACCGCTTCGGCGGCCCCGCCGGGTCCATCATCAAGCAGGACGCTTCCTTCGACCGCTGCATGGCGCCTGGGATGCAGGGGCGTGCCGAGCAGGGGCTCTCCGTCCAGGGTGATGGAGAGTGGCTGCCCTTCCAACTCCGGGCCGACGGGAAGAACGAAACGGATCGGCCCACCGTCGCCCTGCTGGCCATATTGCCGCAGGAACGACGCCCGGCCCATGACGAGCAGGGCGGCATCCTGGGAAGATCCGATTCGGATTATGCCGTTCCGGTTCGGTGACGACGAATCCGGCGCGAGGGCACCGACGATCCTCAGGCCTATGTCGGCAGTCGCCCAACCGACGGCCTGCCCGGTCAGTACGGCGTGGTCGGCAAGGTCTCCCAACAGGGGGGCGACGCTCACCGGGAAACGGTTCAGTTGTTGGACGATCAAGGGAAGCAGGCGGTCCGCCGCTCCCAGACGGGCCAAGGCCTGTCCCAACGCGATAGCCGCGGTTGGAACGGCGGCCTTTTCAACCGCATCGCTCAGCAACGGCGGCACCTCGGCCGGGCGGTCCGCCGCGATCAGCAGGGCAGCGAAGAAAGCCTTGAGCGCGATGTCGTTCGGAGCGAAGCGGGCGCCGCGTTCGGCCCAGCGCAGCGCGGTGCCCAGATTCCCCCATGCGAGGGCGCAGCGGGCAAGGCCGGCGGCACCATAGACGTGGGTGGCGTTGTGGCGCAGCAGAATGCCCGCCGCCGTCTCGGCCTCGGCGATGCGCCCATCGGCAATCAGCCCTTCCAGGCGCTGCACGTCCAGGCGCCGGGCCTGGGTTTTCGAGCTGCCGGCCGAACCCATGAAGAACGATCCCCTGCCTCGATTTGGGGTGTCCCGATCAGGGATGTCCCGATCGGAGTTGCGGCTGTCCGCAAGGGCGCCGGAGCCGCCCGGCGGATCCTTGTCGGTCTTCGCTTCCACCCTTCATGCCGAAGAAAGGCAGAGACATGAAGCGCATAAAAATGGACCTGCCGATCGCTCGGCAGGTCCATCAGATAATGCAGAGACTCTTCTTAGACGGCGAAGTTGCTGGAGGTCAGGTTGGTGACCCCGGCGACCGTGATCTGGGTGCCGTCCGACAGCGAGATGACCGAGCTGCCGCCGGTGACCGTGACGCGCGACGCGACCTGGGCCGCGGTGAGGCCGTAGCCCTGGACCGCGATGAGGTCGGTGCCGGCCTTGAAGTCGCCGATGACGTGCTTGCCGCCGCCGAAGACGGTGCTGAACACGAAGATGTCGTTGCCTTCACCACCGAACAGCGTGTCGTTGCCGACGCCGCCGATGATCGTGTCGTTGCCGGCGAAGCCGCCAAGGACGGCGTTGCCCGACTTCGCGGTGCTGCCGATCAGAAGATCGTTGCCCGAACCGCCAGCGATCGTGGTATTGCCCGAGCCGCCGAAGATCGTGTTGTTGCCCGCCGCCGAAGCGATGGTGGTGTTGCCCTGACCGCCGGCGATCAGGTTGTTGCCGCCGGTGATCGCCAGGTAGGCGTTGCCCGTGCCCGCGCCGATGGTGGCGTTGCCGCCCGCCGCGAAGACGGTGTCGTTGCCCGCCGCGAAGATCTGGTTGTTGCCGCCCACCGCGAGGATGGTGTTGTTGCCGGCGCCGGCGGTCAGCACGTTGTTGCCGGCCGCGGCCACGACGGTGTCGGCACCCGAGCCGCCGAGGATGGTGGCCGAAGCGCCCGCCACGGTGCTGGTGCCCAGCAGCTGGCCGCCCGAGCCGCCGACCAGGGTCTGGCCGGTGCCGGTGCCGGCCTGCAGCACGGTGCCGGCGGCGTCGTTCGCGACGAGAACGTTGTTGTTGCCCGAACCGCCCAGGAGGGTGGCGGCGGTGTTGGTGTTCAGCACCAGCGCCGTGTTGCTGTCGCTGATCAGGCTGAGCGTCTTCGTCGGCGGAAGGGCGCTGTCGCCGATTACGAGCGCCTTGGTGTCCTTCGTCGTCGCGACGAGGCTGGTGTTCTGGAGAACCGCACCCGCCAGGGTGGACGCGGTCTTAACTTCGCTGGTAATACCACCGGTGATCGTGGTCGACGTCGTCATATTTTTGAACCCCCGCCAAAGTGTCTAAAACTTTGCGCCTTATGGCATGCCTTGCGCTCGATATCATTGGTAACCCGTTTTTGCAAGTGCGGAATGGAACCATCCGATAGAATAACCACTTATGGGAAAGCAATCCGAACGGATGAGGGGCTCTAGCGATAATGTTTCACATCAGTAACAGACTCGCAGGTTGCGCCAAGCCTGGATGCGAGAAGCGGATCGCATGATTTGCTTTCCTCACAGCATGCGCAGGTGGATTTGTTCAGCATCTTTTAGGAAAATGACTGGGAACCGGTTTCGCGTCGCATCCCGAGCGTTCCAGGTACAGCGATCCATCCCTTGGGGAAAGCCGGGGTTCCGGCCTTCCCCAAAGGCCTTCCGCCGTTCCTGGTTTGCAGCACCGCCGCCGCCGTGCCATTGTCCGAAGAAATATATACTGCGGCCATGCGTATCCTGCTGCTCTCCCGCTACAGCCCTCGGGGCCCCAGCAGCCGTCTCCGGCATTACCAGTTCCTTCCGGCACTGGCTGACGCGGGAATGTCGGTTGCCGTGGCTCCCTTGTTGCCCGATTCCTACCTGGAAGCCCTTTACACGGGGCGGTCGCGTCCGTTGCGCCGCATCGCGGCGTCCTATGCGGCGCGCATCTGCCAGATGGCGTCGGTGCGCAATTTCGACCTTCTGTGGGTCGAGAAGGAATTGCTGCCCTGGATTCCCTATGGGATGGAGCGTTGGATCCTGGAATCGGCCCCACCCTACGTCGTTGATTTCGATGACGCCTGGTTTCATCACTATGACCGCAGCCGCTGGTCCCTGGTGCGCCGGCTGCTGGGCAGCAAGCTCGACCGAGTGATGCAGCGTGCGGCCCTGGTGACCGTTGGAAACGATTATCTCGCCCGAAGGGCCGAGTCGGCTGGTGCCCGCTCGATCGCGACCCTTCCCACCGTGGTCGATCTCGCGCGCTACCCCACCGGAACGGCCCAGGCCGATGGTCTTCCGGCGGTGGGCTGGATCGGGTCCCCAATCACCGACCATTATCTCAATCTGGTCGAAGAGCCGCTGCGCCGGATGGTGACGGGGAGCGAGGCCCGGATTTTCCTGGTCGGCGCCACCCCCGCGGCGCTGAGCGGGCTGCCGGCCGATCGCCATGAATGGCGGGAGGAGACGGAAACCAGTCGCATCGCCCAGTTCGACATCGGCATCATGCCGCTGGCCGACACGCCCTGGGAACGAGGCAAGTGCGGTTACAAGCTGATCCAGTATATGGCTTGCGGCAAACCGGTGGTGGCGTCTCCGGTCGGCGTCAACCGGGACATTGTGGAGCATGGGGTCAACGGCTTCCTGGCCGAAACCCCGGAAGAGTGGACCGGCGCGCTGCGTCGCCTCGCCGCCGACCCCGACCTGCGGCGGCAGCTGGGTGCGGCCGGCCGCGCCAAGGTGGAGCGGCATTACTCCCTGGAAGGCACGGCGCCGCGCCTGGTCGAGTTGCTGCGCGCCGCGGCGTCCTGACAGATATGGGACGGTGCGGTTTCGCATTGCGCCACCCTTCGAGTCGGGACTAGAACGCCCGCGCCCTTTTCAAGACGGAACCCGTCGCTCATGACCATGGCTGCAAGCACTTCCCACGTCCCGTCCGGCCTGCTCGGCCTGTTCACGGAGCCCTGGCACCACCGGGCCCTGGTCCGGCGCCTGGTCCGGCGGGAGATCGAGGCGCGCTACCGGGGATCGGTCCTGGGAATCCTGTGGGCCTTGCTGACCCCGTTGCTGATGCTGGCCGTCTTCACCTTCGTCTTCTCGGTGGTGTTCCAGGCCCGCTGGGGAACCTCGACCGGTGGAAAGGGGGAATTCGCCCTGATCCTGTTCGCCGGCCTGATCGTCTTCACCATGTTCTCCGAAGCGCTGGTCCGCGCACCCGGCCTGATCCTGGAGAATCCCTCCTACGTCAAGAAGGTGGTGTTTCCCCTGGAGATCCTGCCCTGGGTGATGGTGCTCTCCAGCCTGTTCCAGGTGGCGGTCAGCCTTCTCATCCTGACCGCCTTCTATCTGGCGGTCTTCGGGCTGCCGCCTCTGTCGGTCCTGCTGCTGCCGCTGGTGTGGCTGCCGCTGCTCCTGTTCTGCCTGGGCGTCGGCCTGCTGCTGAGCGGGCTTGGTGTCTATCTGCGCGACCTGCGGGCGATCATGCCGGTGATCAGCCAGCTCCTGATGTTCCTCAGCCCGCTGTTCTACCCGGCGAGCGCGCTGCCGGAAGCCTTCCGCGGGCTGCTGCACCTGAACCCGTTGACCGGCATCATCGAGAACACGCGCACGGTGCTGTTCGCCGGCGCGGCCCCCGACTGGACGGTGCTTGGCATTCAGATCCTGGCCGGCCTGCTGTTCGCGGTCCTCAGCCTGCGGCTGTTCCGCTATCTGCGGACGGGGTTCGCCGATATCGTGTGACGGCGCGAACCGGACGATGAAAAGGCGCCCGGCGGACGAGCCCGCCGGGCGCCTTTTTTTGTTGCGATCCCTGAAGACTCAGGCCGGAGCCTTCACTGCCACGACATGGTAACCGACGGTGAACTGCGGGATCGGGCAGGCATCGTCGAGATTGTGGAGATAACGGGGCAGCAACTCCCCAAACAGCCGCCCGACGGCGCCGTCGAACCCGCCGTGCAACTCGCGATGGCGGTCCATGGTCCAGGCCACGCGGGCGCATTCCTGGGACAGCATCCGGAAGAAGCCGCCGTTCGGCACGGTTTCCCGCAACGTCAGCCCGGCCCGCTCGCAGGCATAGCGGTACCAGTGGGGCGTGAAGCCGCCATAGTAGTGATAGGGTTCCTGGTGCAGCCCCGACCCGAGGGGGGCGGTCAGCAGCAGCGTGCCGCCGGGGGCGAGGACGCGCGCCATTTCCCGAACCGCGGCGGCGGGTTCGGGCACATGCTCCAGCACCTCTGTGCACAGCACCACGTCGAACGCGCCATCCGGAGCCGGCAGGTTCAGAATGTCGCTGACAAGATCGATGCTGCCGTAGATTCCTTCATTGCGTTCCGGGCTCTGGAAGCCTTCATACTGCTTGAAATCATGGGACGTGTAGGCACCATGAGCGAACAGGGGCCGGTAGCGGCAGGTCCCCGCCCCAACGTCGAGTACCCGTGCCCCCGCCGGAATCCGGGCGGCCTGCGCGGCAACCCAGCGGTCGCGGTCCCGCTGGTTGAAGTCATGGATCTCCTCCAAGGAGGTGGATGCGCCTTCTGTTGCCGTGAGCCTGGTGAGGAAGCCCGCCAGATCGTCCGGAACGGAAGCGGGCTGCGAGGAAGATACGCCAAAAAGAGCGGGATGGGCGTTCGGAGCCGGCGGCAGCCGACCGTCGGCCAGGAAGGCGCGGAGCTGTTCGCGCCAGCGTTCCCAGGTCGGGCGCTCCGCCTCGGCGACGGTGCTCTCCCAGAGCAGGGCTTCGACCGCGGCGATCTGCTCGTCCAGCGGCCGATCCTTGTCCTTGACGGCACGGGCGGTCACGTTGTGCAGCGGCGGCTCGTGACCGGACTGGTGCTGCTCGATCACCACGTCGGTGAAGCCCAGCTTTTCCAACGTATGACGGAAACGGTCACCGAACCAATGGCCGACGTGATAACCCCAACTCGCCGTCTGGTCGCCTTCCATGTGGCGGAGTGCGCGCAGCTTCAGCGTAAGGGGCAGGTCGCCGGCGACCTCGCGGGCACAGGCCACCGTGTCGGGGGTTTCCAGATGCAGCGTGCCACCCGGCTTCAGCCAGCGGTGCCAACGCACCAGCAGGCCATAGGCCGCCACGCGGTTGAAATGCTCGAAGACGTGATGCAGCCGGACCTCGTCCACCGACCCATCCGGGAAGTGCAGCCCCAGGACATCGGCTTCCAGATCGGGGCGCACCGCCATGACGTTATGGGCATCCGCCGGATAATCGATGTTGACGTAGCCCGGCAGCCGCGTCTCTCCACAGCCGAGATGCAGGCGAAGGGGAACGCCGGCATAGCTTAATCCCAGAGCCACCAAGGCCGTCAGCCCATCGGGCCACTGCGGCGGGGGCGGGGAGGGCAGCAGCGGGGTTACGATGGACGGTGGTGCTTCCTGCCACGAGGCATAGACATCACCCCACACGAGCGGGTGCGGATGCTGTGCCAGTTCATCAAGCAGCCTGTCCGCTCCGACCCAGGTTCCATGACGGAACACCGCGGATTCGCCAAAGGCGACATTGAAATGGCGATAGCCGAGCCCTGAGAGCCGTTCGATGCAAATGCGTGTTTCGTCCAATCCTTCCCGACAGAATTCGAAGGAAATCACAGGAATTGGCTGAGTCAACCCAGCCAGCACGAACCGTTCGAATCCCTCGACGTCGATCTTGCAGTAGTCCGGCGTTCCATGAGCCGCGATGGCGGCGTCCAGGGTATTGACCTCCACCTCGACACTACGGTCCCAATTGTGCTCTTTGAAACGGCCTTGCTTCCACGTTTCCGAGAAGGTGGAAATGGTCGGTGCATCCGAGCAGACCGACAAAGTCAGGCGGCCCGGCTCGGCGCCCATCGCCATTGGAACCACCTGCACAGTCGGCACATCGGCGAAGCGGCGGCGAAGGGATGCCGCACAATCCGGCTGCGGCTCGAAGCATATCACGCGCGCTCCTCCCGCAGCGAAGGCAGCAGCCTTGTCGCCGATGTTCGCACCGACGTCGAAAATAAGAGGAGAGCGTGAGATGGTGGTCATAGTTCCAGAAATCTCCATAGCCCGTTCGGCACTTCAAGCTGGAAGTAACGGGCGGATTTCAACGCGATGCATGGGAATGCCGATCAGGCCGTTGGCGACACTGCTGTAACGCACGTCAAATTCGAGCACATGGTAGAGCCAGTGGTGCTGCACATGGTTGTCCGCCGTCCCGTCGGCAACCGCGAGATTCATTGTGTAGCGCCCGCCTGCGATGTACGGGAAGGTGAAAGAAAACTCGGCTTTGAAGCGATCCCCCGGCTCGGCGGAGAAGGAATAGGCGTCACAGCTGCGGGCGGTGTCCCAGGCAAAAATGACCTGTCCAAGCCGGTCGTAGATGGCAAAGCCGACGATCGGGCTCAGCACAGGGACTGTGGTTTCCATCTCGACCACAAGGGTGACGTCCGTACCGCCGTCGATCAGGCTCGTGTCCTTGCCCGCAGTGTCCCGGAATGCCGCATGGACGATGTTGATGCCACGCTCACCGGTCCAGTCGGCGTCTTTGCGGAAGTCGAAAACATCGACACGGCTGACCGGAGCGGGCAAGGGAGCGGAGTTTTCCGGAACAGCCCGGCTCGGTTCGGCAGTGTCCGTCGCCGCAGGCTCACATTGCGCCAGCGTTTCCTGCGAAGCAGCCGGCAAGGGCTCCTCCACGTCCTTCTCCTGTCTTTTGCCAAGTTCCTGGGCGAGGTAGGCGGCAGGGTCGGTCCGGCCCTGGGGATTGGCCATCCACGCCTGATAATGATGAACCACTTCCTTAGGCAGGCCGTCTTCGATCAGCCGCCCGCCGTTCAGCCAGACCGCCCGGTCGCACAGGGCGGCGACCGCCGCCATGTCGTGCGACACGAACAGCAGGGTGCCGCGCTCGCGGAACTCGCGGATGAAGCGGGTGCATTTCTGGGTGAAGGAGATGTCGCCGACCGACAGGATCTCATCCACGATCAGCACCTCGGCGTCCACATGGGCGGCCACGGCGAAGGCCAGGCGGGCCTGCATCCCGCTGGAATAGGTGCGCACCGGCTGGTGGATGAAATCGCCAATGTCGGCGAAGGCGGCGATGGTGTCGCGCCGTTCGGCGATCTGCTCCTCCGTCAGGCCAAGCACCGAGGCCGACAGGGCGATGTTCTCCATACCCGTGAATTCGGGGTTGAAGCTGGTTCCCAGCTCCAGAAGCGGGGCGATCCGCCCGGTGATCGACGCGGTTCCGGCGGTCGGCTGAAGCACGCCGCTGATGACTTGGAGCAGCGTGGACTTGCCCGCCCCGTTGCGCCCGACCAGCGCCACCGATTCCCCGCGCCGGACCGTCAGGTTCACGTCCTTGAGCGCCCAGAACTCCTTATAGAAACGGCGCTTGCGGCCAAGGAGGAGCTGAAGCAGCCGATCCTGCGGCCGTGAATAGATATGGTAGCAC